>JAHWJO010000001.1 GCA_019348365.1 Armatimonadota bacterium
GCATCAAGCTCAAACATCTCTACCCGTCAATGAAAGATTGACTGACTACTAGTGTACCCGGAATGGAGCGGATGAGACTCCCGCCTGCCCGGTCGGTTTTCATCGTTTGCCCGATCTCCCGAAAGGGAATATAATAGTGGGTATGGAACATATGTTCTATGGAGGCGGAAATGGGACGGGTAGAGATCACGGAAATCCAGTCGAGCGGCATCCTCACTCCCCTGAAGAAGGGGAACCCGATGAACTACGACTTCAGCCTGAACCCGTATGTCGGCTGCGCGTTCGGGTGCTCGTACTGCTACGTGCGGCGCATGCAGCACGGCGACGATGCCGGGGAGAAAGCGGCGACGTGGGGAGATTGGGTAAAGATCAAGGCCAACGCCGTCGCGCTGCTGCAAAAGTCATGGCGGCGGCTGTACGGCAAGAAGATCCTCCTCGGTTCCGCCACCGACCCGTACCAGCCCGTCGAGCGCCGGGCGGGGCTCACCCGCGCGCTCCTCGAATCGCTGGTGATGGCGTACCCGGAGCGCATCCACATTCTCACCCGCAGCCCCCTCGTCACCCGCGACATCGAGGTGTTCCACCGCTTCGGGGATGCCTTTTCGGTCGGCGTTTCCATCCCCACCGATGACGATTCTGTACGGAAGGTCTTCGAGCCCTCCGCGCCCTCCATCCCGCAGCGATTGGCGGCTCTGTCCACGCTTCATGAGGCGGGGATCCGCACCACCGTCAACATCGCCCCGATCCTCCCCTGCTATCCTTCGCGGCTGGGGGCGCTGATCCGGGGACGCGCCGATCATTACTGGGTGGATGCCATGCGCTACCACTGGTACGATAAAGAGATGGCCGCCCGGTATCGAACGCACGGCTGGGACCGCTGGCTGAACCCCGACCTTGATGCGGTCCGCCGGGAGATCCGGCAGGCCTGGGAAGGGGCTCCCGATCCGGCGGATCTGAATTCTACCTCCCGGACCCGGCAGATTCCACTCATGCATGACGCGGCTCTGCCAGCGACGGCCTGAAACTTCAGGATGAGGTTTCAGCGATAGAACCTATGCAAAGACTCCTTCCCGATTCCCTCTGACTCTCTTCCATGTCATCCGACTCCCTTCCCTGTCATTCCGAGCACAGCGAGGAATCTGACCTCAAGGACGAGAGACTCTCTCCCGTACAGTCAGATCCCTCGCTGACGCTCGGGATGACATGGGAGAGTGTCAATCCGCTCCGGAAGTCAAAAGCCGAGAGGGGGTGCGTCAGTCCTGATCGATCAAAGCGGTTTCCCTACGGCGATCACCGCTCCCGGCACATAATAAAGTAAAGCGGGATCGGCCCGCTCCCCGGATAACCGTCTTGCCCCACGCCCTATGTCAGATACGACTCCTCCCCTCGAAGATGAACCGACCTTGGTGGTTCCCCCCCACGTGGCGGACCGCGCGAAAGAGCTGCGCGACTGGCTGAACTACCACAGCTACCGCTATTATGCCCTCGACGCGCCGGAGGTCTCCGATGCGGAATGGGACCGCCTTTTCCATGAATTGCTCGAACTGGAGACCCAGTACCCCGACTTCGCGACGGCGGATTCCCCCACGCAGCGGGTCGGGGCGGCCCCGGCGGACTTCCTCCCCTCGTACACCCATCGCCAGCCGATGCTCTCCCTCGGCAACGCTTTTAAGGAAGAGGACCTGATCGCGTTCGACCAGCGGATCAAGCGGATGCTGGGGATGGACCTCAATGACCCCATCGAGTACGTGGCGGAGCTGAAGATCGACGGCCTCGCCGTAAGCCTGACCTACGAGGAAGGTAGGTTCACCATCGGGGCCACGCGGGGAGACGGGACCACTGGCGAGCAGGTGACGAACAACCTCCGCACCGTCCGGTCCCTGCCCCTCTCGCTCCAGCCCGGCGACTCGCCCATCCCCCGCCTGATGGAGGTGCGCGGCGAGGTCTTCCTCACCCACGCCGAATTCGAGCGGGTGAACGCGGGCCGGGAACAAGACGGGTTGCCTCTCTTCGCCAACCCCCGGAACGCGGCAGCGGGCGGGCTCCGCCAGCTCGACCCGAAACTCACCGCGAAACGCCGCCTCAACATCTTCTGCTACGAATTGGGATACGTGGAGAACGGTCACCTCCAGACCCACTGGGAGACGCTCCAGGCGCTGAAATCGTGGGGATTCCGTGTGAACCCCCACGCCCGGCCCTGCGCGAACATTCAGGAAGTGCTGGAGATCGTCCGGGAGTGGGAGGAGAAGCGGTCCGGGCTCGATTACGAGATGGACGGGATCGTGGTGAAGGTGAACAACCTCGCGCTCCGGTCCGAGCTGGGCCAGGTCGCGCGCTCGCCGCGCTGGGCCGTCGCCTACAAGTACCAGCCGCCGCAGGCCGCCACGCGGATCGAGGGGATCGTGGTGCAGGTGGGGCGGACCGGCGCCCTCACGCCGGTGGCGGTGATGCAGCCGGTTCCACTGGGCGGGGTGGTGGTCCGCCGCGCCACCCTCCACAATCAGGACGAGATCGACCGGCTGGACGTGCGGGTGGGGGATACGGTCGTCATCCAGCGCGCGGGGGAGGTCATCCCCGAGGTCGTCGAAGTGTTGAAGGAGCAGCGCCCGTCGGATACCGTACCGTTCACCATGCCCGAGCACTGCCCGGTCTGCGGCGGCGGCGTGGAGCGGCCCGAAGGCGAGGTCGTGACGCGGTGCGTCAACGTCGCATGCCCGGCGCAGCTCAAGGAGCGGATCCGGCATTTCGCCTCGCGCGGCGCGATGGACATCGAGGGGATGGGTCCCGCCCTCATCGATCAACTGGTGGATAAAGAGTTCGTTCGAGACCCGGCGGACCTCTATTCGCTTACCGAAGAGCAGCTTGTCCCTCTGGAGCGTATGGCGAAGAAGTCGGCGGAGAACGTCGTCAACGCCCTGCAAGCGAGCAAGGACCGCCCGCTGGACCGCCTCATTTTCGGACTCGGCATCCGGCACGTCGGCGAGCACGTCGCCACCCTTCTGGCGAACCGTTTCTGCTCGATGGACACGCTGGCGAACGCCTCGGAGGAGGCCATCGCGGCCGTCCCCGGCGTCGGCCCGACCATCGCGAAGAGCGCGTACGCCTTCTTCCAGGAGCCGCACAACCGCGAGACGCTGGAGAAGCTCCGGCAGGCCGGGGTGAAGATGGAATCCGACGGCGCGGCGGGCATCCCGGTCACGGACAGCCAGCTCTCCGGCAAATGCTTCGTCTTTACCGGCGCGCTGGAGCGAATCACCCGGCAGGACGCGGAGCGGCTGGCGGTGCAGCACGGCGGACGCGCCTCCTCCAGCGTCAGCAAAGCGACGGACTTCGTGGTGGCCGGGGAGAAGGCGGGCTCCAAGCTGGCGAAGGCGCAGCAGCTCGGCATCCCGGTGATCTCGGAAGCGGAGTTCATGGAGATGGCGGGCCTTTCCTGATGAATGGGACACGGAGCTTCGCTGCGCTCGCTACACGGAAACCCCAGGAAACCCCGGATACCCCCTGAACCCCTGACCAGATGACAAGATGAATGGGTGAGGGAGTTCATCTGCGTTCATCCGTGTTCATCTGTGATTCCATCGGGTTTTTTGTGGTCTTCGTGTCCTTCGTGTCCTTCATGGTTCAAAAGGGGTTCAGGGGGTATCCGGGGTTTCCTGGGGTTTCCGTGTAGCGAGCGCAGCGAAGCTCCGTGTCCCATTCATCAACGAATATGAACCGAGACGTTCTCATCATCGGCGCAGGGATCATCGGGTGCGCGGCCGCGTATGAGGCCGCGAAGCGGGGACTCTCCGTGGCTATCCTGGAGCGGGGGGAGCCGGGCTCGGGCGCGTCCGGCGTGGGAGGCGGGTTCCTCAGCCTCGCCACGAAGAAGCCCGGACCTCACCGGGACCTCGCACGGGCTTCCGCGCGCCTCTACGAGACTCTGGAGGAGGCGCTCGGCCCGTCTGCACCCCTCGGTTATCGAAAGAACGGCAGCCTGATCTTCGCGGAAGGGGAATCCGATCTCGTTCATCTGGAGAACCTGGTACGGCAGAGCAGGGAATCGGGGGTCCGGGTGCTGCGGCTTTCCCCGGAGGAGACGGTTCAACGAGAACCGGGGCTCTCCCCCCATCTGGCGGGCGCGCTCCTCTTCCCGGAGGATGCCGAGGTCTTCCCGATTCGCGTACTGAACGCCTATCGTGAGGCCGGAGAGCGTTGGGGAGTGCGGTTCCACAGCCATACCGACGTTCAGTCTGTGAATCGGCGTGCGGATGTGTGGGAAGTGATCACAACGGAGGGCGAATTTTGCGCCCCGCATATCGTGATTGCCGCCGGGGCGTGGTCGGGGGTGGTCGGCAACCTCTTTCACATCGAAATTCCGGTGCGGCCCCGACGGGGGCAGGCGATACTGGTCCCGATGGAGGAGCGCCGGATTCATCGCCCGATGCTCTCGGCGGGGTATTACGGCGCGAAGCATGAGGGCGATTCCCCTTCAGGGTTGCAGCTCAGCCTGTGGCATCGCCCGGACGGGATGCTGTACGTTGGCGGCACACGGGAGTGGACCGGGTTCGATCCCGAACCGGACGCACGCGCTTTGGAAGAGATCCGCCGCCGCGCTGAGAGAGTTCTTTCTGACATGAGCGCCGCACCAACAGGATCGCTCATCGTGGGGTTCCGGCCCTCTTCCTTGACGGGACTGCCTCTTCTTGGGCCGGTAACGGATCGTCCGGGGCTGTTCCTCGCGACGGGCCACGAGGGGGACGGCATCAGCCTCGCCCCGATCACCGGGAAACTCCTCGGCGAATGCTTGGCGGGGGAGTCCCCTTCGCTGAACCTGGAACCGTTCGCGCTTCCCCGCGCAGAGGGAGTGCGAGGGGATCGGCTTCCCAACCCGCAGGGTTCTGTGTGAAAATCCCGATAATGAAGAGGGTTTTGCAACTCCTCGTTGAACCGAGTGTTGCTTTCCGTTATCCCATAGAGTAGAAGCGCTCCTGCTTCCTGTTCGGAAAGGGAATCGATGCAAACGTATTCATTTTCTAATATCAAAAGTGTGGCCCGGTGGATCGTGCCGTCGATGCTGGCGCTGGCGGTGCTGCCGGGGTGTCAGCCGCCGCCCCAGCAAACCACCAACGCCGGTAACGCGCCGGCTACCCCGACGGCCCAGGGGACCCCGACCACCGGAGGGGCCTCCACCGAAGGGAATCAAGCTCCGACGACGGGGGACATCCCCATCGGGGAGTACAACGGCCTGACGGGCGAGACGGCGGGCTTCGGGAAGACCACTCACAACGGGATCGTCCTCGCGGTGGAGGAGATCAACGCCGCCGGGGGGATCAACGGGCGCAAGCTCAAGCTCTTCACCCTAGACGACGAGAGCAAGCCGGAGAAGGTCCCGCCGGTCGTCACCAAGCTGATCACGCAGAACGATGTCGTGGCGGTACTTGGCGAAGTGGCGAGCTCCCGCACCATCGCGGCGGCTCCCGTCGTGGATCGGTACGGCGTCCCGATGATCAGCCCCTCCTCCACCAACACGGCGGTGACGGTGACTCCCAACGGGAACATCCGCGATTACGTCTTCCGGGTCTGCTACATCGACCCGTTCCAGGGCGAGGCGATGGCGAAGTTCCTCCACGATACCAAAGGCCTGAAGCGCGTGGCGATCTTCCGCAACATCAAGGAAGATTACAGCAAAGGCCTCGCCGATGCGTTCATGAAGACGTTCACAGAGAAGGGCGGCACGATCACGACGGATAAATCCTACTCCACGGGCGACCGGGACTTCCGGGCGCAGTTGACCGCCATCAAGGCGAGCAATCCGCAGGCCGTCTTCGTGCCGGGGTACTACTCCGAGGTCGGCCTGATCGCGCGGCAGGCGAAGGAGATCGGGCTGAACGCTCCCCTCGCCGGGGGAGACGGCTGGGACGACCCTTCCATCGCCAACCTCCCGGCCATCCAGGGCAGCTACATCACGAACCACTACTCGATGGACAGCAAGGACCCTCGCTCGGCCAACTTCGTCGCCGCGTACAAGAAGCGGTTCGGGCAGGCTCCGAACGCCCTCTCCGCCCTCGGCTACGATGCGACGAAGCTCCTCGCCGACGCGATGAAGCGGGCCAAATCCCTCAACGGCGGCGACCTACGAGATGCTATCGCGGAGACGAAGAACTTCCCCGGCGTCACCGGCGACATCACCATCAACGACCAGCACAACGCGGTCAAGCCCGCCGTCGTCCTCCAATACCAGAACGGCAAGCAGGTGCTCGTGGATACGATCCAGCCGGCGGCATCTTCTTAGCCCAAAGTCAAAGGTCTAAAGTCAAAGGTCTAAAGTCGCCCTCACCCCCGGCCCCTCTCCCAATTCTGGGAGAGGGGTGACTATGACGGTCACGAATTCCTTCGGAGGAAGGTTCTAAAAAAATTGTGTGGAGCAGTACCGATAGGAATTCCGTACTGATCCGATCCTCCCCCTCAGTGTACCTCGTCAGATCCCCTCTCCCAGGATTGGGAGAGGGGCCAGCGCGAAGCGCGGGGGGTGAGGGCGCGTTCACCTCCTGAACCCGTATATGCAAATCACATAGCACACACCTATGCAGGAATTCCTCCAACAGGTCATCAACGGCATCGCGTGGGGCGGCGTCTACGCCCTCATCGCTCTCGGGTACACGATGGTGTACGGGGTGCTCCGGCTCATCAATTTCGCCCATGGCGACGTGTACATGTTCGGGGCATTCATGGCGTTCTACGCCTCGATGTGGATCGGGCCACGCGTGACCGGAGTGGGAGGCGTTGTCCTGGTGATCCTGTTCGCCATCCTGGCCTCCGTCGCGCTGGGGGTCGTGATCGAGCGGTTTGCTTACCGACCCGTCCGCCACCACCCCCGCCTGACCGCGCTCATCACCGCCATCGGCGTGTCGCTGCTGCTGGAGAACGGGGGCCAGCAGGTCTTCGGGGCGGACCCCCAGCCCTTCCCCTCCCTCTTCGGGTCCGCCGAACCGATCCAGATCGGCGGGCTCATCATCGTCCGGTCCATCGTCTACATTCTCGTCTGCACGACGGCGCTGCTTCTGCTCCTCCAGTACATCGTGATGTATACCCGGTTCGGGAAAGCCATGCGGGCGATCTCGCAGGACCCGACGGCGGCGGCCCTGATGGGCATCAACATCGACAACGTCATCACCGCGACGTTCGCGCTCGGATCGGCGCTGGCGGCGGCGGCGGGGCTCCTCGTCGCCTCTTACAACCCCCAGATCGACCCGTATATGGGCCTGCTACCGGGCCTCAAGGCGTTCGCGGCGGCGGTCGTCGGGGGGATCGGGAGCATCCCCGGCGCGGTGATCGGCGGGCTGGTGCTCGGGCTGGCGGAGGTGTTCGTCGGCGCGTCGGCGTACGGCGACTGGCGCGAGGCCATCGCGTTCGCACTCCTCATCGTTATCCTGCTCGTGAAGCCCAGCGGGCTCCTGGGCACGGGAATCGTGGAGAAGGTTTGAAATCCGCCGCCGCTCACACCATTCACACCATGATCAGCTGGCTCCTCAAAGCCGTCTGGATCGCCGGGACGATCCTGGTGCTGCTCGCGCTCCAGCCTCTCCTCCAGAGCGGCGCGATTATCGACCCGTACTGGTTCCGCATCCTGCTCCTGATGGGAATCAACGTCACCCTGGCGGTAAGCCTCAACCTGATCAACGGCTTCTGCGGCCAGTTCTCCATCGCCCACGCGGGTTTCATGGCGGTCGGCGCGTACACGTCGTCGTACTTCACCCTCCACGCGCTCTACACCCCCGTCCGCAACCTCTCTTTCGCCCAGCAGGCGACCTGGATGATCGGCGCGCTGCTCGTCGGGGCCGTGACCGCCGGAATCGCCGGTTTCATTGTCGGCATCCCCTCGCTGCGGCTGCGGGGGGACTACCTCGCCATCGCAACGCTCGGCTTCGGGGAGATCATCCGCGTCGCCATCCTGAACATCGAAGAGGTCGGCGGCGCGAGCGGCCTGTCGGACATTCCGCCCCTCTCCAGCTTCTTCTGGATCTGGCTCATCGCGCTCATGACCATCGCCCTCTCGCGGAACCTGCTCGTCTCCTCGCATGGACGAGCGGTGCTCGCCGTGCGGGAGGACGAGATCGCGGCGGAGGCGCTCGGGGTCCCCACCACCAAATATAAGGTGATCGTCTTCGCGTTCAGCTCGGCGCTGGCGGGAATGGCGGGGGTCCTGGCCGCCCACCTGGACCTGTCGATCTATCCCAGCTCGTTCACGTTCCTCCGCTCCATCGAAATCATCGTCATGGTCATCCTCGGCGGATTGGGCAGCACCACGGGCGCGGTGCTCGGGGCGGCGCTGGTGACGCTGCTGCCGGAGGGACTGCGCTACGTCCCGGCCTTCACCGTGCGGGGCTACGTCGTCGAGATGCAGGCCTGGCGGATGGTGATCTATTCCCTGCTGCTCATCGTGCTGATGCTGACCCGCCCGCGCGGGCTCCTCGGCGGGATGGAATGGAGCTGGCACGGACTCTCCCGCATCGGCGGGCGATGGTTCCGGGGCCGCCCCTCCGACCGGAACCTGCCCCCCGAGGAGCAGGGCGAGGGGGATCTGCTGTGAGCCGACGACAGGGATCGGGGATCAGGGATCCGGGGTCGGGGGTCGGGGACCAGGAGCCAGGGGTCAGGGATCGGGGAAATCCCGGTGCTCTCCTGCGGCTGGAGAGTTGCACGCGGGCTTTCGGCGGTCTGGTGGCGATGAAGGACGTGGACCTGGAGGTTCATCCGGGGGAGCTGGTCGGCCTCATCGGGCCGAACGGGGCCGGGAAGACGACCGTGTTCAACGTCATCACCGGCATTTACGAGCCGACCGCCGGGAAAGTCCTCTTCGACGGGAAGGACATCAGCGGGCGGAAACCCCATCAGGTCGCCAGGGCGGGCATCAGCCGCACCTTCCAGAACATCCGACTCTTCCGCGCGCTTTCGGTGATGGACAATGTACGGATCGCGCTGCACCTGCGGCACCGCCACTCGTTCCCGGCGGCGCTGTTCCGCACCCCCGGCGTCGCGAATGAGGACCGTGCCCAGACGGAAGAAGCCCACCGGCTGCTGGAGGCGCTGGACCTCGGACATTTGAGCGGGGAGGCGGCGGGGTCCCTGCCCTACGGCGAGCAGCGTCGGCTGGAGATCGCCCGCGCGCTGGCGACTCACCCCCAACTGCTGCTGCTCGACGAGCCCGCCGCCGGGATGAACGATCAGGAGACGGACCGCCTGATGGAGATCATCCGGGAGATCCGCCGGGTATTCGGCGTGACGATCCTCCTGATCGAGCACGACATGGGGCTGGTGATGGGCATCTGCGAGCGGATCTACGTCCTCGATTACGGCGAGGTGATCGCGGCGGGACTTCCCGAAGAGATCCGCGCCGATCCCAAAGTCATCGAAGCCTACCTCGGCGTTGAAAATGATGAGTTATGAAAGAGTAACTCTCATGCATAAATCTTTCATCTGGCTATGGGCAGTTTTTTTTCATCCTTCATCACTCATAACTCATCCTTCTTATGAGCTTTCTTCAGGTCGATAATCTGGTGACGCGCTACGGGGCGATCACGGCGCTGCAGGGGGTGAGCCTTCGTGTGGAGGAGGGCGAGATCGTCACCCTGATCGGGGCGAACGGGGCGGGCAAAACGACCCTCCTCCGCACCCTCTCCGGCATCCTGCGCCCGGCGACCGGAGCCATCACGTTCCGGGGCGAGAACATCACTCCGTGGCAAACGGACCGGATCGTGCGAGCGGGGATCGTCCAAAGCCCGGAGGGGCGGCTCGTCTTCCGGGGCATGTCCGTCCGCGAGAACTTGCAGCTTGGGGCCTACACCCGCCGGGACCGCGACGAGATCGCGAAAGACATGGGCCACGTCTTCGAGTTGTTCCCTCGCCTGAAGGAACGCCTGAACCAGTCCGCCGGAACCCTCTCCGGCGGGGAGCAGCAGATGCTCGCTATCGGGCGGGCGCTGATGTCCCGGCCCAAACTCCTCATGCTCGACGAGCCCTCCCTCGGGCTCGCCCCGCTGCTCGTCCGGGAGATCTTCCGTATCGTCGAGGAGATCAACCGCGAGGGCGTGACGGTGCTGCTGGTGGAGCAGAACGCACGTCAGGCTCTCGCCATCGCCCACCGGGGCTACGTGCTGCAAACGGGGCAGGTCGTGATGGAGGACACGGCGGCGGCGCTGGCCCAAAACGAAGTGGTGAGAAAAGCCTATCTGGGTGGGTAAGAGATGTGTGGGTGTGTGGGTGGATGGATGAGGTCCTTCTACAGCCGGATTGAACAGGCACAATTCAGATGTATTCTCAAGAGGAAACGGCTCCGGACTCATCCACACACCCACACACCCACACAATTATCAGAATTCCGCCGCTATGCCCGAACCCACCCGACACGCTGAAGATTGGATACCGCTGGAGATTCTGAACGATCCTCGCCATCTCGTGCGGGATTGCGACGGGTGCCTGCACATGCTGACGGAAGGCCTGTGCGGCCTGGACCTCCACCCGAAGGAGGTCTGGGCCAATGCGGAGGGATGCCCCGAATACGATCCGCTCTGCATCGAAGCGGGCGGCGATCAAAACCCGGAGTTGTTCATCGACTACTCCTGAACCTGGTCCGGGGGGGTGTCGCGCAGGGCTTTCAGCGACTCCTCATACGGGGCAGACGCGATTCCTTTCTCCGTGATGATGGCCGTGACCAGCTCCGCCGGAGTCACGTCGAAGGCCGGGTTCAGGGCATCCACGCCGTCCGGCGCGACCGGTTCCCCCCGCAGGTGGGTCACTTCGTTCGCATCCCGCTCCTCGATGGGGATTTCCTCACCGCTGGGGAGGGAGAGATCAATGGTGGAGAGTGGCGCGGCCACGTAGAACGGGATCCGATGATAGCGGCAGGCGAGGGCCACCGAATAGGTCCCGATCTTGTTCGCCACGTCGCCATTGGCCGCGATCCGGTCCGCCCCGACGACGGCGCACTGGATTTTCCCCTGGCGCATGAGTCCTGCCGCCGCCCCGTCGGCGATGAGCGTGACGGGGATGCCGTCCCGCTGAAGCTCGTACGCGGTGAGCATCGCGCCCTGAAGCCGGGGCCGGGTCTCATCGGCGAGCACCTGAATTCGTTTCCCCGCTTCCACCGCCGCGCGGATGACTCCCAGCGCCGTGCCGTAACCGGCGGTCGCCAGCGCGCCCGCGTTGCAGTGGGTGAGCACCGTCGCTTCCTCCGGGATCAGAGACGCCCCGAACGCCCCCATCCGGCGGTTCGCCTCCACGTCCTCCCGCTGGATCTCTTTCGCCCGGTGGAGCAAGGTTTCCGCAAGGGTTCGCGCGTCCTGCGCCCGGTGTACTCGATAGACGGCCCGCATCTCCTCGATGGCCCAGAAGAGGTTGACGGCGGTCGGGCGTGTGGCGGCGAGAATGCGGCAGGCCTCCTCGAACGCCTCCTCGCGCGCCGATGGATCGTCCGGCAGCGAGCGAGCCGCCAGCGCCAGCGCGAACGCGGCGGTGACTCCGATGGCGGGCGCGCCCCGCACCTTCATCTCCCGGATGGCGTCCGCCACCTCCCGGTAATTGTCGTACTCCAGGACGCGATACGTCTGCGGCAGGAGTGTTTGGTCCACCATCACGATCCTGCCGTCCCGCCAGTCTACGGTGTAATCCATGATCCTCCTTCAGTGGGGTTCAATCCCGGCTGAGAGCCGCCTGTTCCGCTTCCACCTGGCAGTTACAGTCCCTCTCCGTCCCCAACCGCCCGATTACGCGGAGAATCAGATCCCGCACGCGTTCCGTGTTGTCGTGCATCACCTTCATGACTTCCTCGACGTTGACCGGGGGCCGCAAGAGGTCCCCGGCCACCCCCACGTCGTAATCGGTGACGAGCGCGATTCCGGCGTAGCAGATCCCCAGCTCCTTCGCGAGGATCGCTTCCGGGTACTGAGTCATGCCGACGGTGTGCCAGCTCATCTTCGTGTAGAATTCGCTCTCCGCCCGCGTGGAGAAGCGCGGCCCCTGAATCACGACCATCGTGCCGGCGGGGTGAATCCTCCCCTCCCCCTCCCCGGCAGCGGAAAGCACGGCCTCTCTCAGCCGGGGGCAGTAGGGTTCCGCCGCGCTGATGTGATGGGTGACCGGCCCGTCGAAGAAGGTGTCGCTTCGGCCCCGCGTGCGGTCCACGAACTGGTCGAGGAGGACGAAATCGCCGGGGTGGATGTCGGGCTGGAGGCTCCCGCAGGCGCAGGGGGCGAGGATCTGCCGGACTCCCAGCGCGTACATGGCCCAGAGGTTGGCGCGGTAGTTCACCGCATGGGCCGGGTGGGAGTGGTCCCTGCCGTGCCGGGGGAGGAACGCCAGCGTCTGCCCGTTCACCTCCGCCAGCGCGATCCGGTCGCTGGGGGGGCCGTAGGGGGTCTCTATCCGGGTTTCGCGGACGTTGTCGAGGAAGCGGTAGAATCCGGACCCTCCGAAGACGCCGAGGGTGGCGCGGGGTTCGTCGGAGCTGCCGGGGAAGAGGGAATTGGGCATGAGATGAGTCCTTCCAGCGCGCGTTCGGCGGCTTGCTGCTCGGCGAACTTTTTGGAATGGCCCTTCCCGGTCCCCAGCACCTTTCCCTGAAGGACGGCTTCCGCATGGAAGGCGCGATTGTGGGGCGGGCCGGATTCGCCGCTGATCCGGTAGGTCGGGGTGGCGCGGAAACGCTCCTGCGTGTACTCCTGGAGGCGGCTCTTGAAGTCGCGCTCGCGCACTTCGCCGAGGGTGCCCATCTGCTCCAGCACGAACCTCCGCGCCTCCTCCAGCCCCAGGCTCAGGTACACCGCCGCCACCACCGCCTCGAACGCATCGGAGAGGAGGGAGGGGCGGTCCCGCCCGCCGGACGCCTCCTCGCCCCGCGACATGTACATCAGATTGCCCAGTCCCATGCTTCGGGCGACTTCCGCCAGGGAAGGCTCGGAAACGGCGTCCACGCGCGCGCGGGTCAGCTGGCCCTCGCTGAAGTTCGGGAAATGGCGGAACAGGTACTCGGTGACGATGATCTCCAGGACCGCATCCCCCAGGAATTCCAGCCGCTCGTTATCGTATCCTGCATCCGCCGACTTGTGCGTGAGGGCCTGTTGCAGCAGCTGCGGGTCCACGGCGTAGCCGGGCAGCACCTCCTCCGGAGAGGCGGACCGGGGCGCACGTTTGCGTTTGGAGCGGAGCCACTTCAGCATAGGCATTCATGTTGGGTCGTTGGGTCGTGCCCTTCCCTATTCGGGTGTGCAAAGGGTTTACCGGCCCGGATCATGGATGGAAATACGGGCGTTTAGGAGCGACTCCCCCCACGACCCCATCACCCAACGACCCAATCACCCTCTACTGGTCGCCGCCGGGATTTTCCGCCGCCTGTTCCCACTGGCGGATGAAGTCGGCGGCGCGGGTGGAGTGGAGGCATGAAAAGTGGGCGACTTCCCGCCCGATCTCCTTCAATCGCTCCTCCAGCTTCGGGTCTTTCAGGCGGCCCTCCGAATCGAAAGCGTCGTACGAGCGGGCGATGGAGACCTGCTGGGGGAGCACCCAGGCGTGGAGCTGGCGACCCACGGACCGGAGATGAGTCAGGGCGTTGATCGCGCCGATGCTGCCCCCCGCCACCCCCACCAGCCCGATCATCTTCCCCTCGAACTCGTCAAACCCCATCAGATCCAGGGCGTTCTTCAGCACCCCGCTGAAGCTGCCATGATACTCCGGCGTGCCGAGGAGGATGCCTTCGGCTTCGCGGAACCGCTCGGAGAGGCGGGCCACGTCGGGAAACACCTCAGGGTCATGCGCCATCCCGGCAAAGGGGAGGGAATAATCCCGAAGGTCCACCAGTACGGTTCGGGCTCCGGCCTCCGCCGCGCCTTCCAGCGCGATTTCCAGCGCGCGGCGCGTGGCGCTGCGCTCCTTCAGGCTTCCGCACAGCCCCACCACCTCAACCCGATACCGTTCTTCCGCCATGCATCCCTCCGTAAATTGGGGAGTTGGGAAATTGGGAAATTGGGGAGTCGGGTATCTCCGATCCGTTTGCTCTGGCTTCGGAGTAGATTCTATTTCACCCCGATGTTTGGGGCGGCACAACTTCCCAATTTCCCAACTCCCCAATTTCCTAAGTTCCAACGACTTCCGCGAGGGCATCGCAGATGTAGCCGATGTTGCGCTCGTTCATGGCCGCGACGCACATCCGGCTGCTGTCGGTCATGTAGAGTCCGTACCGGTCCCGCAATTGCCGCACGTCCTCCAGCGGCAGCCCCGCGAAGGAGAACATCCCCTTCTGCCGCTCGATGAAGCTGAAATCCCGCTTCACGCCCTTCTCCCGAAGGGTTTCCACGAACAGATGGCGCATCTCCTGAATCCGGTTGCGCATCCCCGCCAGCTCCTCTTCCCACCGGGCGCGGAGGGCGGGATCGGAGAGGACAAGGGCGACGACCTGCGCCCCATGAGAGGGCGGGTTGGAGTAGTTCGTGCGGATCGTGCGCTTCACCTGGCTGAGGACGCGCTCGGCTTCCTCCCGGCTCGTCGTGATGAAGGAGAGCGCCCCCACCCGCTCCCGGTACAGCGAGAACGACTTCGAGAACGAGGAGGAGATGAGGCAGGGGATCTCCGCCTCCGCAAACGCGCGGACCGCGAACGCATCCGGCTCGATCCCTTCCCCGAATCCCTGGTAGGCGAAATCGATGAACGGGATCAGATCGGATGTGCGGAAGATCTCCACCATTTCCCGCCACTGGTCCCGCGAGAGGTCCACCCCGGACGGGTTGTGGCAGCAGACGTGCAGCAGGACGATGCTCTGTGAAGGCAGGCCCCGGATCGTCCGCTTCATCCCCTCGAAATCCAGGTCATGGGTCTCCGGGTTGTAATAAGGGTAGGACTCCGTCCGGAACCCCGCCGCCTCGAAGAGGGCGCAATGGTTCTCCCAGGTGGGGCTGCTCACCCACACCGTCGATTCCGGGTAGTACTTCTTCAGGAAATCCGCCCCCACGCGCAGCGCGCCCGTCCCTCCCGGCGCCTGCACCGTCACCACGCGCCCGTCGTTCAGGAGGAGGGAATCGGGGCCGAGGAGCAGCTTCTGCACTTCGGTGATGTAGGACGGCGGGCCGACCTGCGAGAGGTACGATTTCGTCTCCTCCCGGTCGTGCCACCGCTCTTCCGCCTCGCGGACGACGTTCAGCACCGGGACCTTCCCCGATTCGTCCTGGTAGACCCCCACACCGAGATTGACCTTCTCCGGGCGAGGATCGGCGTTGTAGGCTTCCGTCAGACCCAGGATCGGGTCGGCGGGGGCGAGCGGAACGTCGGCAAACGGCGAGGGTGAGGCAGACATAGAGGCCTTTCATAAACGGGGTTTTGATGGGAAACGGATTACAAAGCTAAGTATAATCAGATACTCCCGCCGAATCTACCGCAGCGCACGCTCCGGAAAGGCCTTTGAAGCCCGACTCCTCTCCATTCGGCAGGGACCTCCCCGCGAACGGGGAATGGAGGGAGTGAGAACGAGCCTTCCCCTTAAAGCCGAACCTCCTTGGGGAGTTATTCAAGTAATATCCCTTCCGTTTTGAAACCGGTTCTGGGAGCGGTGGGGCTGAAGCCCTCCGCTGGGTGGCCTTTGGCCCAGTGTCCGTCTTCACGGACACAATCAACACCCCCTCGTTTAGAACTCGTTTCTTCAGAGTTGGTAAAGGAAGAAGGTACAAGGGAGAAAGAAACCGATCCGTGAACAGGTTCGGCTCCCCTCCCCGCGTCGGGGAGGGGTTGGGGGAGAGGTCCACCCCCTTCCGCAAGCCGAGAACTTCCATCCGATCGGGTCCACTACCCGTCTTTCGAGTCTTTCGAGGGAGAGAGGAGAAATCCATGGCGACCGTGATCGCTGCATCCGCCAAGAAGCTCGCCGTTGAGGGCGGCGCGCCCGTCCGCACTCGACCGTGGCCGAGCTGGCCGGACCCCACAGAAGCCGAATGGAAAGAAGTCGTGGAGCCCGCCCTGCGGGAAGTGTACCTCTCCGGCACCGAAGGGCTCCCCTGCCCTCAGTCCGAACGGTTCGGGCAGGCGCTGGCGGACTACTGCGGCGCGAGCTACGGCCTGTTGATGCCCCACGGCACCGACGCCATCAAGGCGGCGGTCGCCGGGGCGCTGGACCTGGACGGCTTTCAGGACGGCGGGAACATCCTCCTCCCCAACTACACCTTCGTCGCTTCCGCCAGCGCGCCGCTCGACGTGAACTGCTCCGTCACGTTCGTGGACATCGACCCGAAAACCTACACGATGTCGGTGGAGGCGGCGGAGGCGGCGATCCGCCCCGATACAACGGCGATCCTGCCGGTGCATCTCGCGGGCCACCCCGCCGACATGGACGGTCTGAACGCCCTCGCGCGGAAACACGGTCTCAAAGTGATCGAGGACTGCGCGCAGGCCCACGGCGCGGAGGTGAACGGCAGGAAAGTCGGCTCGCTGGGAGATGCGGGCGCGTTCAGCTTCCAGTCGAGCAAGAACCTGACCAGCGGCGAGGGCGGGGCCGTCACCACCAACGACCTCGACACCCATCACCGGGTGATATCTTTCAGCAACGTGGGCCGGATCCCCGGCGGCGCGCGCTGGGAGTATCACCGGCTGGGCTGGAACTACCGCCCCTCCGAGTACCTCGCCGCGCTGCTCCTCACCCGGCTGCCGCGCCTGGAAGAGCAGACGCAACGCCGGAACCGGAACGCCCGGTGTCTCACGGAGCGGCTGAACGAGATCGAGGGGATCGCGCCGCCGGTCCACGCGCCATGGGCGACGATGCACGGCTATCACCTTTACCTCATGCGCTACGATCCGGCGGCGTTCGGGGGGCGGTCCCGCGCCGAGTTCCTGAAAGCGCTGGATGCCGAAGGGATTCCCTGCACGCCGGGGTACACCCTCCCCCTTTCCGAGCAGGCCGGGATGCTGCGGATGCGCGAGGTGTACCCGGACCGGGTGCGCGTGGAACCCTGCCCAAACGTGGAGAGCGCCGCCGAGTCCTGCGTATGGCTCTACCAGAACCAGCTCCTCGGCGACGAGGGGGACATGGACGACATTGTCGAGGCGATCACGAAAATCCAGCATGCGTTTCGGCGATGAATTCCCCTTTCCCACCGATTTGAAGAATCTCTCACAATAGGAATATGGAGCCGACGACAGACAGGAAGGTTCACCCGGCGAGGGAGAGCGGAACGACTCCAGTGCTGGAAGCGCGCGGGATCGCCAAGGAATTTGGAGGCGTGCCGGCGCTGAAAGGCGTGGACCTGGCCCTCCATCCGGGGGAGGTCCACGCCCTGCTCGGCGAGAACGGGGCGGGCAAGAGCACCCTGATGAACGTGCTCTACGGCCTCCTGCTCCCCGATGGCGGCGAGGTCCTCTGGGAAGGCCGCCCCACGCGTTTCGGGTCGCCCCGCGACGCGATGGATGCCGGGATCGGGATGGTGCACCAGCACTTCACCCTCGTCCCGACCTTCACGGTAGCCGAGAACCTGTCCCTGGGCCGCGCGGGAAGGCTCTACCGAAGGAAAGAAGCGGAGACTCAGGCGGATGCGCTCTGCCAAAGGGTGGGCCTGCCGGTGGACCCCCGCGCCCGCGTGGGCGAGTTGAGCGTCGGGCTGCAACAGCGGGTGGAGATACTGAAGGCGCTCTCCCGGAATGCCCGCGTCCTCATCCTCGACGAGCCGACGGGGGTGCTCGCGCCGCAGGAGGTGGAGGGGCTGCTGGCGCTGATGCGCCGGCTGGCGGGGGAAGGGATGGCCGTCGTCTTCATCACCCACAAGCTCGCCGAAGTGGAGCGGGTCGCTGACCGGATCACGGTGCTCCGGCGCGGGGAGCGGGTCTTGTCGGGCGATGCATCCGGGTACACCGCGCCGGAGATCGCGCGGGCCATGGTCGGCGCGGACCTCCCTTCCTCTCAGGGTCGTCGCGGGGTCCCGGAGGGGAACCGCGAGAGAATTCTGTCGGTGGAGGGCCTGACGATTCGGGATGAACGGGGCCGCGAGCGCGTCCGGGAGGTCTCCTACGAGATCCACGCGGGCGAAGTGCTGGGAGTGGCAGGGGTGGAAGGCAACGGGCAATCCGATCTGGCCGAAGCGGTCACCGGGTTACGTCCTGCCGCTACCGGTCGGGTGAAGATAGCGGGTCTTACAATGGATGCCGTCTTCATGAGCCCCGCCGCCTTCATCGAAGCGGGCGGGGCGCACATCCCCGAAGACCGACGGAGGACCGGGCTCGCGCTGGAGATGCCGATCTGGGAGAATCTCATCCTCGAATCCCATCGCCGCCCGCCCGTCCGCCGGGGAGTCTGGCTGGACCGCCGCGAAGCCCGGAGGGAGGGCGAGACCGCCGTGGCCGACTACGAGATCCGCACGCCCTCCATCGACGTGAAGGCGGGCCGCCTATCGGGAGGCAACCAGCAGAAGGTTGTGATTGCGCGGGAGATGGGCCGCCGCCCCCGACTGCTCGTCGCCGTTAACCCGACACGGGGCCTCGACGTGCGCGCGGCGGCGTACGTCCACGAGAAGATCTGGGAGCACCGCGCAACGGGCGGGGCGGTCCTCCTCATCTCCACCGAGTTGGACGAGCTGTACGCGCTCTCGGACCGCATCGCCGTGATGCACAGAGGGGAAATGGTGGCGGACCTCCCCCCCAACGTCCTCCGCGAGGAGCTGGGACTCTGGATGACTCGCGGATCAGGGCCGGAGGACTCCCCCGAACCCTCCCTTGCAACGGATCGGAAGGGAGATCCCCATGGTAGATGAGGCCCGGGAGTCCCCCGCCGATCTCACCCGGTCCCCGTTTCGTTCGGTTCTCCCCTCCCTCGTCACCGCGCTCATTATCCTTCTCGCGCTCGTCGGGGCGGCCCTGGCGGCGGGGGTGTCCCCCCTCCACGCGCTCGTTACCCTCTGGGCGGGGGCGTTCGGCGATGCCTACGCTGTCAGCGAGACCCTGACGCAGACCGTCCCGCTGCTGTTTGCCGGTCTCGGAGTTGCGGTTGCATTCCGGTGCGGGGTCTGGAACATCGGGGCGGAGGGGCAGTTCCTCGTCGGCGCGATGGCGGTGATGGCGCTGCTCGCGGTCTGGCAGCCGCCCAATGCCGTGCTGGGCATCCCGGCGCTGGTCATGGCGGGGGCGGGGGCCGGGGCCGTTTGGGCGGGACTGGCGGCGGCACTGAGGGTGTACCGCTGCGTGCCGGAAGTCATCAGCACGATCATGCTGAATTTCATCGCTCTCCATATGTTCAGCTGGGCGATTCGCGGACCGCTTCAGGAGGCGGCGGGGCGTTACCCTCAGAGCGAGGAGGTTCCCGCGATCCTCCAGTTGGGGCGGTTCATGCCGCCGACCCGGCTCCACCTGGGCTTTCTCCTGGCGCTTCTGGCGCTCGCGGGGGTGCAGATCCTCCTGTTCCGGACCGTGCTCGGCTTTCAGATCCGCGCCACGGGCCAGAACGACCGCGCCGCGCGCTACGCGGGCATCCCGACCTCCCGCGTCATCCTCATCGCGATGGGGATCAGCGGAGGGCTGGCCGGGGTAGCCGGCGCGGTGGAGCTGACGGGAGTGACGTTTCGGCTGGTGGAGCCGTTCTCGCCGGGGTACGGGTTTACCGCCATCGCCGTGGCGCTCGTCGGGGGGCTGAAGCCGTACGGGATCGGCGCAGCGGCGCTCCTGTTCGGGGCGCTGACCGTCGGATCGGGCGCGCTCCAGCGGTCGGCCCACATCCCTTCCGTCCTGGTGTCGGTGATTCAGGCGGCGGTCCTCTTCGCGGCGGCGTGGCAGAGCGCGCGGGGTCGGAAGGGGTAGGCCGGTGTTTTTACACCCGGCGACTCAAGTCGCGGGGTACAACCAAGGCAAAAGCCTATGCTGGAATTCCTGGATGCGACAATCAAGCTCTCCGTGCCGCTGCTGTTCGCCGCGCTGGGAGAGACGGTGACCGAACGCTCCGGAGTCCTCAATATCGGGGTGGAGGGGGTGATGCTGACTTCCGCCTTCTTCGGGTTCTGGGTCGCGCTGGCGACGGGGAACACTTCTCTGGGGATCGCCGCCGGAGTGGGTTCGGCCCTGGCGATGACCCTGCTGTTCGGATGGCTGACGGTGAAGATCCCGGCGGATCAGATCGTGGTGGGCATGGGGATCAACCTTCTGGCGGTCGGCCTGACCGGAGCCCTGTACCGCATCCTGTTCGGGGAAACGGGCTCCGCCCTTACCGTGACGACCCTTCCTCCGGCTCCCCTGCCCCTCCTCTCCGACCTCCCTTTGATCGGACCCGTCTTCTTTCGCCAAAATCTATTGGTGTATCTGTCGTTCGCCTGCGTGCCCGCGCTCGCGTTCCTGTTCTACCGGACGGGGGCGGGTCTCTCTCTCCGCGCGGTGGGGGAGGACCCGAAGGCGGCGGACACCGCCGGGGTTCCCGTTCATCGCGTGCGGCTGGCGGCGGTTCTGGCGGGCGGAGGATTGGCAGGGCTGGGGGGAGCGTTCCTCTCGCTGGCGCACGCGCACACCTTCACGGAAGGGATGACGGCGGGGCGCGGGTTCATCGCTTTAGCTATCGTCATTCTGGGTCGCTGGAGTCCCTGGGGTGCGCTCGGGGCGTCCCTGCTGTTCGGAGCGGCCAGCGCCCTCCAGTTCACACTGCAATCTCAGGGTTTCCAGGCGCCCTATCCATTCTTTCTCGCCCTGCCCTACGTCGTCACGCTGGCGGTGCTGATGGGGGTCCGGGGGACGGCCCGCGCTCCTGCTGCTCTCGCCCGGCCCTATGAGAGAGAGTGAACCCAGATCGTTGAGCTTTGAGCTTTGAGCTTTGAGCGTTGAGCTTTGAAAACGACAGCCCTGCCCGTTTTGTCACAGGGACGCTCGGAAATTCACCAGAAAAATATCGCCGCCGTACTCAACGCTAAACGCCCAATGCTCAACGCCCGATGCCAAAAACAATGATCGTCTATCTCACCCGGCAGGCCCGGTTTTCGGCGGGCCATCGATATTTTCATCCGGAGTGGACCGAGGAGGAGAACCTTCGCCGGTTCGGTTCCTGCGCGCGTCCGCACGGCCACGGCCACGATTACCTGGTGGAAGCGACGGTCAGGGGGCCGCTCGATGCGCCGGTGGGGATGGTCATCAACATCACCGAATTGAAAGCGGCCCTGCAATCGGCGCTGGAGCCGCTGGACGGGCATTTCCTGGACCGCCGCCACCCGCTCATGAACGACCGGAACCCGACGACGGAGACGCTCGCCCGGTACGTCTGGTCTGCGCTGGAGGGTCGATGGGAGACCTGTTTCCCCCATAATGTCCGTATTTATGAGAACCCAACGCTCTGGAGCGATTACAGAGGGGAGGAATCCGTCGTGTATCTCACCCGCCGGTACGAGTTCAGCGCGGCCCACCGGCTGCACAGCCCCGTCTTATCGGACGAGGAAAACCGGGAGGTCTTCGGCAAGTGCAACCACCCGAACGGCCACGGGCACAACTACGGCCTGGAAGTCACCGTTTCCGGGGAGGCGGACCCTGATACCGGCATGGTGATGGACCTGACCCGGCTGGATGAAGTCGTGCATCGGCAGGTGGTGGACCGGATGGATCACCGGCACCTCAATTACGACCTGCCGGAGTTCGAGGCGCTGAATCCCACGTCGGAGAACCTGGCCGTCGTGGCCTGGAGCCTGCTGAAGCCGGAGCTGGGCGACTCTCTCGTGAAGGTCGGTATTCGGGAGACGGATCGGAACTACTTTGAGTTCGGCGGGGAAGAATAACGTGGAAGCGCCCAAACCTCGGGACAGGCGTCCCATGAGACACTGAAGATACAACGATTCGTCCGTCAGCATGCCGGACTTAGGAAGGCGAGCGTTCAGTGGAGGATTATTACAGGGAGATCCTGAAGGAGATCGGCGAAGACCCGGACCGGGAGGGCCTGGCCCGCACCCCGAAGCGCGCCGGCGAGGCGATGCGGTTCATGACGCGCGGCTACACAGAGTCGGTGGACCAGCTGCTGAATAACGCCGTTTTCCACGAAGAGTACGACAACATGGTGATCCTCAAGGACATCGAATTCTACTCACTCTGTGAGCATCACCTGCTGCCGTTCTTCGGCCTCTGCCATGTCGCTTATCTGCCGGCGGGGAAGATCATCGGGCTCTCCAAGATCGCGCGGCTGGTGGACATGTTCTCCCGGCGGCTCCAGGTGCAGGAGCGGATGACGGCGGAGATCGCGCACGCGCTGGAGGAAGCGATCCAGCCGCGCGGCGTGGCGGTGGTCTGCGAGGCGAAGCACATGTGCATGCTGATCCGGGGCGTGCAGAAGCAGAACAGCAGCATGGTCACGAGCTACGTTTCGGGTACTTTCCGTGAAGACCAGCGGACCCGCACCGAATTCATGGAGCTTTTAAGGATCAGCCGCTCCTCCGACAGATAAATTGCATCCGAAGAGGGCCGGTTGGCACAGGATGAGTTCGTCTGGCTTCTCCACAGGGCGGAACAACGAAACAGAAACGGGTTGATGATCCAATCACCGAAGAGGGATGTAATGGATCGTCAACCCGTTTCTCTTCTTACAGCCTTCAGGCAGGCGAATAGACGGAGCTACTCCGTCCGGGACCGGTACGTCCCCGCGCCGAGGGTGAAGACCGACGCACCCGGCTCTTCACGCACCAGCTTCACGCCCGCCGCCTGCGCCACGGGCTTGCCGGATTCTGTGATCCGCGCCTGCCCCGACGTGGGGAGGATAACCGTCGCCGTGGTGTTGGCGGGAACGGTAAAGGTGTAGCTCGTTCCGTTCCCCTCCCGCTTCCACACGCTGGCGATGGGGCCATAGGCGCTCTCGTACACAGCTTCGGCGTGGGTGAGGCCGCCGCCGGGCCGGGGCCGCAGCATGACGTGTTTGTATCCGGGCCGGTTCGGGTCCACGTCGATACCGGCGAGATACCCGTACATCCACTCCCCCACCGAGCCGAACGCGAAATGGTTGAACGAGTTCATGCTCGGGTCGCCGGTGTCCCCGTTCCACCGCTCCCAGATCGTGGTGGCGCCCTTGTCGATCATGTAGCCCCACGAGGGGTAGGTGCGCTGGTTCAGCAGCCGGTAGGCCACATCGGTGTGACCGGTGTCGGAGAGGGCGGGCAGCAGGTACTCCGTGCCGATGAACCCGGTGGAGAGGTGGTATCCGCGCTTCTCGATGTCGGCGACGAGGTGTTTCGCGGCGAGGGGGCGCACCTCCGCCGGCAGGAGGTCCATGTAGAGCGCCATCGCGTAGGCGGTCTGGGTGTCGCCCTTGATCTTTCCGTCGGGGGTCACGAACTCCTTGTTGAACGCCTTTTTGATCCCGTCCGCCAGCTTCGCGTACTTCTCCGCGTCCGCCTTCCGACCGATGGCCTCCGCCATCTCCGACATGAGGTGGGCGTCCCAGGCGAAGTAGGCCGTCGCGATCACGTCCTTCGGGGTGTTGCTCCCCGCCGGGACCCAATCCCCGAAGTCGTTGTTGCGGCGGTTGCGCCAGATGAGGTCCTGGTTGGCGCTGTGGATGTAGTTCATCCACTTCTCCATCGGCCCGAAGTTCCGCTCGACGATCCGGGTGTCGCCGTACATCTGGTAGACGGTCCAGGGGATGATGATCCCGGCGTCGCCCCACGCGGGCGCGCCGTCGGCGAGGTCCACGACGCGGGGGGAGACGTCGGAGAAGCCGCCGTCGGCGCTCTGGGCATCCACGATGTCCTGCATCCACTTCGTGTAGAAGCTCTGGAGGTCCATGTTGAAGGTGGAGGTTTTGGCGAAGAGCTGCGCGTCGCCCATCCACCCCAGGCGCTCATCGCGCTGGGGGCAGTCGGTGGGGACGCTCATCAGGTTCCCCTTCTGGCCCCAGAGGATGTTGTGCTGGAGCTGGTTGACGAGCGGGCTGGAGGTGACGAATTTTCCGGTGATCGGCGCGTCGGTGTGGAACACCCGCCCGAGGATGCTGTTCAGGTCCGGGCGGCCCGGATACCCCGTCACCTCGACGTAGCGGAAGCCGTGATAGGTGAAGTGCGGCTCCCAGACCTCCTCCTCCCCGCCCCGGAGGATGTAGGTGTCGGTGGCGTCGGCTTTGCGGAGGTTCTCGCGGTAGAGGTGGCCGTCGGGCTTAAGGATCTCCGCGAACCGGAGCCGGACGGTATCGCCGCGCTTGCCGTTCACCTTCAGCCGCGCCCACCCGACCATGTTCTGCCCCATGTCGTAGATGAAGACTCCCGGCGACGGCTCGGCGATGCGGACGGGCTTGATGTTGCCCGTGATCCGGATCGGCGGGGAGACCTGGGATTCGAGGGCGGCGGGCCAGTCTTTCAGCACCTCGACGTTCTGCCATCCGGCGGCGTTGAAGCCGGGGCGATGCCAACCCTGTGGGTCGAGCCGCGCGTCGTAATTCTCACCGGCGTACAGCTCGGAGCGGAGGATGGGTCCGGGAGTCGCCTTCCACGAGCCGTCGGAGAGAACCGTCTCCTTCGAGCCGTCCTTGTACGTCACCTCGATCTGAGCGAGGAGGCGGAGCGGCGGCGGCCCGAAGCTGTAACGCTGGAGGTTCCATCCCAGGCCGCTCGCGTACCACCCGTCGCCGAGCATGGCCCCGGCGGCATTGTCCCCCGTCTTCAGGAGGGGGGTCACGTCGTAGGTCTGGTAGCGGACGCGCTTCCGGTAGTCCGTCCAGTCGGGGCTCCAGACCTCGTTGCCCACCCGCGCGCCGTTCAGGAAGAGACGGTAGCTGCCGAGGCCGGTGACGTACGCGCGGGCGGACTGGATCGGCTTGGAGAGCGTGAAGCCTTTGCGGAGCAGCGGCGCGCGGAGGTTCGCCGTGCCGGAGGCGTTGACCGGCCCCCATGGGGCTTCGCCTACCTTCGCGAGGACCTGCACGGGAGTCCACCCGGCGGCCTCGAAGCCGGGGGTGAGCCATCCGGCTTCCAATCGGTCGGACGACTTCCACTCCTGATCGATGGGGATCAGGTCCATGGCGGCGTTGCTCATCGCCACTTCCGATTCCTTGCCCGTCACGGGGTCCTTCACTTTGCGGATGACGACGCCGCTCTCGTGGGCCACGCGGAGCTGGCCCATGAGTCCCGCCGGGCCGTCCTCGTTCTTCGCCTCGATGGCGAGGACGTTCGTGCCCGGCTTGAGGAACGACTGGATGTCGATGACCGTCGGGCTGCGCCAGTCGTTCCCCTGCCCCGCCTCCCTGCCGTTGACGTAGAGGGTGAACCGGTTATCCGCCGCGAGGAGGAACCGGGCGTGGGTGATCTTCCGGCCTTCAGGATAAGTCAGGGTGCGCCGGAAGTAGCGGGTCGCATTCGGGGCCGGAGTCGCTTCGGGATGCCACACCCAGGAGAGTCCCTTCAGGTCGAACTCCTCCGGCTCCGGCGCAAGCCCGACCCACTTCGCTTTCCAGTCGTCGCGGTCCAGCAAACCCATCTCCCAGACGGCGGGCTTGCTGAACGGCGAGGGCTTGCCGGCGCCGTCCCAGGTCCGGACGGCCCAGTAGACCCGCTGCCGGGAGCGGAGCGGCTTACCGCCGTACTCCACCAGCACCGAGCGGTCGGAGGCGACTTTGCCGGTGTCCCAGAGGTCGGCTTTGCCGGAAGCGAGGAGGCGGGGCGTGGTGGCGACCCGCAGCTGATACGCGGACTGCCGCGCGCCGCGCCGGGGGTCGTTCACGCGCCACGAGAGCCGGGGTTGGCGCTCCTCGATCCCGAGCGGGGAGACCATCGTCTCGCATTGAAGGCCGGTAGGCGCGGCGAGGGTGGCCGGGGCAGCAACGGCGACTCTGTGCGGAAGCGCCAACATCGTGGAGAGCGCCGCGAGAGCGGAGAACGAGACGGAGAGATAACGGGTCATGGACGTTTGGATGGGCATAGAAAAATCCTGAACGGTTGTGAACGATAATAAACGGTGAGGGAAGGACGAGCTGCCGGGAGGGGCTACCTCATGGATTCGGCGCGCGGCCTTTCCATGCCTCCTCGCCTGTGGCTGATCCATCGTTGATCGGCAGAGATGCTGCCTGCCTGCGGCGAGAGTTCAACAGCAGAAAACTTGGGTGTGAAATGCGGGACGAGTCCGGCGGTTGAAACTGCGCCTGGAGGGGCACGAAGTCCACCTTCGCGGATCCCCTCCGGAATCTCTGATAGATAGAGTAGGATAGAACTTACGAAGGGGCTCCCTTCCATGTCCTTCCGACTCCCTCCCCTGTATTCCGATTCTCTTTCCTGTCATTCCGAACGGAGTGAGGAATCCGACACCGAAGACGAAATGCTCTCTCCCGTAAGAAAGACTCTCTGATGGGCCGATAGACTTTCTCCCGTACGGTCAGATCCCTCGCATACGATCGGGATGACAAGAGAGCACTGATTCGGGATGAAGGTCAAGTCGCCGGAGGGCGACTTCGTGCCGTTGTTGCCACAAATTCATTCGCCGGGAACTCACTCCCATCGTTAAACGGAGTCGGGTATGGGTGGCCCATTTCTACGGATCGAACGGGGGAACCGCTCTCAGTTGTCCGGCCACCAGCCGACGTTCAGCCCGACGATGCGCTGCAACAGCGTCACCACGTCCGCCGTGGAGATTCGACCGTCCCCCATCCGGCCCGTCAGCTCGACCGGCGCCGGATCGTTCGGGCGAAGCCGGGGGGCCACGTCCCCGTAGTACTGCTGCTCCGGCGCCAGAGATTCCAGCCCCACCACCGCGCGCAGGGCGAGGATCACGTCCCGGAGATCCAGCGAATCGTCCCCGTTGAGGTCCCCGAACCGCCGGTTGACGAAGGCGATCAGGTCGAGGCGCATCTGAACCTCCCGCATCCCGGTCTCCGTCTGAAGCTGGCCCCGGATCTCCATGGGAATCGGCGAGACGCCCCGGGGTTCCGTCAGGGTGGACGGAAAGAAGGCTTCGACGTAGAGGAACGGCGCAGGACCCTTTGCCGGAGCGTTCATGATGAAATCCACCCCATTCTCCCGCGCCTCGAAGCTCTTGACCCCCAGTAGGGGGGAGCGCGCGATCCGGGTAACTCGCGGGCCGTTCGCTCCTCCCTCCGGGATCGAGAAGCTCAGGCTGCCCCCGATGACCCCGTTCGCCTGGGGAGAGAGGAAGATCGGGACATTGACCTTCCGGCCCCGGTACGCTTCGACCGCGTAGCCCTGGATCCATGCGCCCGCCGCGCTAAGAGGAGTCACCTGCCGGATTCGGAATGAATCGAAGCTCACCTCGAACGGGACGCGGTCCGCGACCTCCGGGTCCAGGGAATAGACCCCGACGAGCACCGTTTCCGGCAGGCTCCCGAAGTGCGCCTCCCCCGCGTACTGCCAGATGCCCCCGTCGCTCTCCCGGAAATACGCGGTGAGCGTGGGGCCTCGTCGCGCCAGGCGGAGCCACACGCCGGCCTGTCCCGACTGCGTTTCGTAGAGCGCCTGGAAATTATCTTTCTCCTGCTTCTCCAGCAAGATCTGGTTGGCGTAATGAACGCCGTGGTTCAGACGGACGTAATTCTTCTGGTCGATCCAGAGGAGGATTCCGCCGGTCCCCCGCTGGCGGTCCGGTCGTAAGGTGGGCCGGACGAACGTCTCCGCCTCGAAGTCCCCCCGGTAGGCGCGCAGGAGTCGCGGAGCGTCCTGGTTCTTGGGCGGCCACAGGTTGGCGAACCGGGGGGCGAGGATCGTGAGCCACCCCGGAAAGCTGGCGAAATCGGGCCCGGTCTCGCGCCGGTAATCGACGAAGGCCCAATCGGGGGAAAGCGGCCCATCGAACGGGTCGAAGAAATCCCCCTCGCGGGCCGGCAGGAGGTGGAACGGGATGATCAGCCCCCGGCTTTCGGTCCAGTCGGCCAGGAACAGGCGCGTTTCGGTCGGCTCGGGGATCGTGTCGGGAGCGGTGTAGGTCTGGGTGGCGGGATTCCAGTGCCCCGGACCCTGGAGCCGCCATTCCAGCCCCTCCGTCGTGGCGGGAAGGTTGACCCCATTCCGCGTGAGGGTGATCCGCTCCGACATGTTGGGGCCCAGCGGGATGACCGTCGGGGTGAAGCGGATGCTTCGCGAGACCTCGAAGATCTGGAAGAGGATAGTGGCGGGCTCGCTGACGGACCGGCCGTCGCTGACGCGGAACGTGAAGGTGACGGGATCAGTGGAACCGAGCGCCGCAGTGTAGTCGAGCGTAGGCGGCGCGCCGATGAGATGGCCCCGCTCGGGACCACTTACGATTTCGAAGGTCAGGGGATCGCCGTCGGGATCGCTGCCGGTCAGTCTCACCGGCGTCGCCCCGTCCCGGAGGATGCCCAGGACCTGCCCATGCGCGACCGGCGGCCGGTTATCGCTCAGGACAATGGGCGAGGGCGAGGCGGTTTGCCACCGCAGCCATGGGTTCATTCCGGCGAGGAGTCCGCGTTTCGTGTCGGCAACGCCGTTCACCGATGACGGAGGAAGCGAAGACTGAGCGTTTATCGGAACTGAAACAAATATTCCGGCTCCCCACACCAGCAACAGGGTGAGGTATCGGAGGGAGAGAGAGGAGAGACGCACAACGGAACGATGGAAGAGAGTCATGGGTGAACGGTGTTTCTGTGAGGGACGCATGGATTTCGTTTAGAGACAGAAGAATCGCACATATTCTGGAGGCTACTTGGTCTTATCGGGCGGGCATACTCTGGAAAGTGAGACGCTCGCTCCCCCGTGGAGGGGCGCCTCTTATTTCTATTATAAGCGAAGAGTAGCAATCTTTCGGTCTAAAATCATCCTGATTCTGGCCAAGTTTTCATGCTCGCTTCGATAGCATCCGACCCTATCGGGAGTGTGGAATGCTCCTCCCTCTATTCAGGGGGCAAAGAGGGGGTCGGAGGAACAAAGCCACCTCTTTGCATCGTCAGAGAGATGAGGGGGAAATTCAGACCCTCCGCAACGGATTCCTGGGGAGACACACCATGCTGCGAAGGCTCTTTATACTGGGACTCCTATTGGCTCAAGGGTTATCCTGGGGCTGTCTGAACGACCGGGATTCGCTGGAGATGGAGGCGGATAGATTCCCGGATACGGCGAAGGTCATCACCGGGCACTTCGAGCGGAATCCGCCGCTCTACTATGAGATGCGCCTGAATCGGGTCGCCGCCGAAAATGGCGCGCACCCGGACCGCCTCGCCGCCTACGACGATGCCGGCGTGGCCGCCGACCGGCTGGGACGCTCGGCGGAGGGCATCCGGTGGATGGAGGCGAAGCGGGAACACCTGGAGCGCATCGATCCGAAGCAGGTCTCCCAGAAAGAGCACTGGTACCGCTACTACGCGAACGTCGGCACGTTCCGGGTCCACCGCTGGCTGAAGGAAGGGGCGGACCGGAGCCGGCTGGCCGAGGTCAAGCGGGCCCGGAATGAGATCGCCCGCGCCATCGAGATCAAGCCCGACGCGCACTTCGGGCGGGAAAAGTACCAGCTCGACGCGATGAACTGGATCCTCTACCCCGGCAAGCTGAACGGCAAGCCCGAACCGTTTGCTGCCTACCTCTACCGGAAACGGATCCAGCCGTTACAGGGAGACAGCGATGCCCGATCAGAAGCGACGGATGCGGCGATCAAAGGGCTGTCCGGCCTGATCGTGATGGGGAACGCGTGGGAGAGCGTCGATATTTTCCATGCACTCTCCGCGATGCTGGATAGCAAGGGACTGGGTTCGCTGGCACACCTGGCCCGTCTGCGCCAGGAAGAGTTGATCCGTCGTGGACGGAAGCCCCTCTATGCCGCCGCCGATCTGGATGCACCCATCGGCAGGAGGGATGGAGTCAGCCCCCGCGAGAAGGCGAGGGTGGAGAAAGATTACCGTCGCCTCCGGGAACGGGCGGATGCGTGGCAGGAACGCCGGGCCGGTGCCATGCTCTCCCGGCTCCGCTCCGGCAGTCACCCGGACACGGACCGCGCCTTCTGGGACGGCGTGGAGGAGAAGAATCCGCCCGAGCTCGCTTTCACCCGGCGATACGGCGCGTACATCCCTTACATTCTCATGCTCCTCGTCATTCTCATCCCGCTGATCCTGATCGCGGCCCTCTTCTGTAAGTTGTGCTGGAAGGCGGCGAAAGTCATCGCTCTTCCGCTGAAGGAAAGGTACTCGCGGGGAAAGACGAGACGGCTACAAGAGGAGAGGATACCCCCCCCGGCAGAGGCGGAACCTCTCCCGGAATACCTGGCTGTTTGCGAGGACCGCGAGCAGGAGAAAGTGGAAGCCCTACATTAGGTTCATCGGGTCCACGTCGATGACCATGCTCTGCCGGACCGCGCGGTCCAGCCCCTCGACCGCCGGGCGCAGGACCTTGTTCATCGTGCGGAGGTCCGGGGCCTTCAGCACCAGATGCCACCGGTACTTCCCCTTGATCCGCTCCATCGGCGCGGCGGCGGGGCCAAGGACCGTCACCTTCGACTCCTCCCGCTCGATCTCCCGCTTCAACGCCTCGGCGATCTCGCCCGCGCGCTCCTTCGCCGTCTCCCGCGAGGGGTCGGAGATGACGAGGTTCGCCAGCCGGGAGAACGGCGGGTAGTTCAATCCCCCCTCCCGCCGGTGCTCGATCTCCTGCGCGTAGAAACTCGCATAGTCATGCTGGGCGGCGGCCTGGAGGCTGTAATGCTCCGGATTGAAGGTCTGCACGATGACCTCTCCAAGCAGGCTCCCCCGCCCCGCGCGCCCCGCGACCTGCGCGATGAGCCCGAAGCTCCGCTCCGCCGCCCGGAAGTCGGGGAGGTTGAGTGCGGTGTCCGCCGCGATGACCCCCACGAGCGTCACGCGGGGGAAGTCGAGCCCTTTCGCCACCATCTGCGTCCCGATGAGGATATCGGCCTCGCCCTGCCGGAACGCCGCCAGCAGCTCGTGGTGGGAGCCTTTGCGGGAGGTGGTGTCGCGGTCCATCCGCAGCAGCCGCGCGTCGGGGAAGAGGCGGCGGCACTCCTCTTCCAGCTTCTCCGTCCCCAGCCCGAAGTGCCGGATGCGCTCGCTCTCGCACTTCGGGCATTTCGTGGGGGCGCGGCGGCGGTGGTCGCAGTGGTGGCACTGGAGGAGCCGCTGCTCGTGGTGGTAGGTAAGGGTGACGCTGCAATTCGGGCACATCGCGGTGTAGCCGCAGTCCCGGCAGAGGACGAACGTGGCGTACCCGCGCCGGTTGAGGAAGAGGATCGCCTGTTCCCTGTTCCGCAGCCGCTCCTCCATCCGCTCGGCCAGCTCCTCCGAGAAGATCTGGGGCGTGCCCTCCGGAGCGCGCAGGTCGATGATCCGCACCTCCGGCAGCGGGCGGTTGTCGATGCGGGTGGGCATCTCCAGGAGCTTTAAAATCTCCTGCTCCGCCCAGTAGTAGGTCTCCACCGAGGGGGTCGCGCTGCCGAGGACGAGTACGCCGCCGTCGAGCTGCGCCCGCCGCGCCGCCACGTCGCGGGTGTGGTAGCGGGGTGTGCTCTCCTGCTTGTAAGAGGTCTCGTGCTCCTCGTCGAGGATGACGAGGCCGATCTTCTTCAGGGGCGCAAAGACCGCGCTCCGCGCCCCCACGACGACTGCCGCTTCGCCGCGCTGGATGCGCATCCACTCGTCGTACCGCTCGCCGTCCGAGAGGGCGGAGTGCAGCACCGCCACCCGCGCCCCGAACCGGCTTCGCACCGTGTCCATCATCTGCGCCGTCAGCGAGATCTCCGGCACAAGGAGCAACCCCTGCCGGCCCGACGCGGCGCAGGCTTCCAGGGCGTGAAGGTACACCTCCGTCTTGCCGCTCGCGGTGACGCCGTGCAGCAGGAATCGCTCCCCGCCGGGTACTTTCAGCGCCTTCGTGATGGCGTTCAGCGCCCTCTTCTGCTCCATGTTGAGAGTAACAGGCTGCTTCAAGCCTTCACTCTTGCCTGTTGCCTGTTGCCTGTTGCCTGAAGTAAACGGATCTCGCCCGATGGCGACCTCCTCCGAGACTAGGAGGCCTTTCTTCTCCAGCGCGGTGAAGACCGCCGGGGTCAGGCCGAGTCGCTGCTGGAGGTCGGTCTGGAGGACGGGTTCGGTGGCGTTGACGAGGGACGCGACGACGGTGGCTTGTTTCGCGGAGAGCCCCGCGAAGTCCCCGCGCCACGATCCTGCGAGCCGCCATGCCTTCCGAAGCTTCGGCTTCATCTTCGGGGGCTTGAGGACGTACCGCTCCTCCACCACGCCCCGCTCCTTCAGCTTCTTGAGGAGGGCGAGGGGCTGGGGCGTCCGTTCCGTGCGGAGGGCGGATGGGGTGGCGTGGCCGCCCAGCTCCCGCAGCCGCTCAGCGACGGCGCGCTGTCCGGGGGGAAGGACGCTCAACTCCACGTTCGGGCGGAGCTGGAAGCCGCGCTTCACCTGCGCGGTGATCGCCTCCGGCACGATACAGCGCAGGCTGTCGCGGGGGGTGCAGTGATACCGCTCGGCCATCCACCGGGCCAGCTCCCACTGCCGCTCATCGAAGAACGGCTCGGCTTCCAGCACGTCCACGATCTCTTTGAGGGTGTCGGGTCGTTGGGTCGTTGGGTCGTTGGGTGAGGGGATCGTTGGGTCGTTGTGTCGTTGGGTGAGGGGGACCAATTCGTTGGAACTGGACGGGGAGGTTGAGGGGAGGGGGCTGCCGACTTCCTCCCCGACTTCCGACTGCCCCTCCCAACGACCCAACGACCCAACGACCCCGCCACCCACCACGAAGCCGAGGAGCGTTTGCCCTCCGAACGGGACCACCACGGCGGACCCAACGGGAGGGACGGGCAGGGGTTCCGGGACCCGGTATGTGAAGGGGTGACGAAGGTCGGAGACCTCGGCATCCACCACAACGGCAATAAGACGGTCATTCACACCCTTATTATGCCATGTGGGACCGGATTCACAGAGGGGATCGGGAGGAAGTGACGATGGTGGAGATCCCCTGCTATAGAGGCACGCCAGAGGAGGCCGCCTGGCTCTCAACTCCCCATCGAATTTATTTCAGATAGGCCATCCAGTCCGACTGCGCCGACATCATCTCCTCGAACATACCCTCGATCTCCGGCAGGGAGCAGACGGCGGACGTGAGCGGGTCGAGCGCGAGGGCGTAGTACGCTTTCCGGCGGTCCTCCTCCAGCACCGCTTCGACGGTCATCTGCTGCACGGCGATGTTCGAGCGGTTGAGCCCCGCCAGCTGTCCCGGCAGCTCCCCGACCACGCAGGGGTGGACCCCCGTGTTGTCCACGAGGCACGGCACCTCCACGCAGCACCCTTCCGGCAGGTTGTCGATCAGCCCCCGGTTCGGCACGTTGCCGTTGAACCGGAACGGCTCGCCCGTGACGGACGAATGGATGATGTGGGAGGCGTACTCGTGCGAGCCTTTCAGGTTGATCGGCTCCTCCCCGGCGGCCTGTCTCAGCAGGGGCGAATCCTCCTTGCTCCAGCGCGTGACGGGCTCCGGGTTCGGCTCCTTGAACTCCAGACCCAGCGGCTCCATGATGTCGGGCCGCTTGCGGAAGTACGGGACGTACTCCGACATATGCCGCGTCGACTCGGTGACGAAATAATCGAAGTGGCGGAACATCTCGAAGCGGACCGTATCTTTGGCGTAGATCTCCGGGTCCTCCATCGCCTGGCGAAGCAGGGGGTACGCATCCTCACCGTTCCATTTGAAGTCGAGGAACCAGGACATGTGGTTGATCCCGGCCACCCAGTAGGCGATCTCCTCCGGCGGCGCGCCGATATACCCCGCGAGCTGCTTCGAGGTGCCCTGAACGCTGTGGCAGAGGCCTACCGTCTTGATCGAGGTCGCTTTATCGATGGCCCAGCAGAGGGTCGCCATCGGGTTGGTGTAGTTGATCATCAGGGCGCCGGGGCAGAGTTCTTCCATGTCGCGGGCAATCGCCAGCAGCTCCGGTGCGACCCGCAGGGTACGGAAAATGCCCCCCGGCGCGAGGGTGTCCGCCACCGACTGGTCCACACCGTATTTCTTGGGGATCATCTTATCGGCGTGGAAGAGCGGGCCGCTGTAGGCGGGTCCCCCAACGGCGATGGAGACGATGACGAAGTCGCTGCCCTCCATCACGGCCCGCCGGTCGGTGTCGGAGAGGATTTTCGCGCCGGTCCCGTGAAGCTCCACGACGCGCCGGGCGTACCGGGTCGCGGGCTCCAGGTGGTCCGGGTTGATGTCCACCAGCGCGATGGTACTCTCTCGCAACTCCGGGTAGGACATGATATCGACGAGCAGGCGCTGGCAGAAAAAGCTTCCCGCCCCGATCATCGTGATTTTCGCCACAGGCTTCCTCCTATAGAATTCTATGCTACACAACAACGCTGATTAGAGTGCGATCTCTATCGTCACATCATTACGTGGTCATGAATTGGGCCGGATCGTCTCGATCTCCTTCCCATTTCGTAAATCCTCATGGCATCGACAACGTCTCGCTTTCGTTCAGGGGGTGCCCCGCCTCATAATACAGAAGCACTCTTACCGAATACAGAAAAGGAGACGCGCATGTACCGCTGTTTGAGTCCGGGAGCCATCGGCGTGAAGGCCGACCTGGAAGAGGGGCTTCGGCTGGCGAAGCTGGGAGGCTTTGGGGGGCTGGAGGTCGGGATCGGCGACATCGCCAGGCGAATCGATGAACAGGGGCAAAGCGCCGTGCTGGACCTCTTCCGGGAAGCGGAGATCCTGCCGGGCGCGTGGGGCCTGCCGGTGGACTGGCGCACCCCCGACGAATCCAAATTCGAGGCCGACCTGGAGAAGCTGCCCCGACTCGCCGCCGCCGGGGCCGCCATCGGCTGCACCCGCACCGCGACCTGGTTCATGTCGTTCTCGGACGAGCGGAATTACGAAGAGAACACCGAATGGCACGTTCGCCGGTTCTCCCCCATCGCCCGGATCCTGGCGGACCACGGCTGCTCGCTGGGGCTGGAATTCCTCGGGCCGAAGACGATCTACGACGGGCACCACTACGAGTTCGTCCACGATATGAACGCCGCGCTGGACCTCGCCGGGCGGATCGGGCCGAACGTGGGCCTCCTCCTCGACTGCTGGCACTGGTATCACGCCGAGAACACCACCGGGGACATCCGGAAGACCTCCCCGGACAAGATCGTTTACGTCCACGTCAACGATGCGCCCGCTGGACGCCCGAAAGAGGAGATGAAGGACAGCCCCCGATGCCTGCCGGGAGAGACGGGCGTCATCGACATCACGGCGTTCCTCCAGGCGCTCCAGGAGATCGGTTACGACGGGCCGGTCACGCCGGAGCCGTTCAGCGAGACGCTGAAGAACACCGATTCGCAGGAAGAGAAGGTGCGGATCACCGGCGCATCCATGAAGAAGATCTGGCGACAGGCGGGATTGAGCTAAGGGTCGTTGGGTCGTTGGGTCGTTGGGTCGTTGGAAAGTGCCCTCCCCTATTCGGGTGTGCAAGGGGCGTACGCTCTTGGAGTATAGACGAAAATGCGGGCGTTTAGCACTGACTCCCCAACGACCCCATCACCCGACGACCCAACGACCCCTACGAGCGAGGTACCGGCTTCAGGTCTCCGCTCTTGACCATGGCTTCCAGCGGGTTGTCCTCGATGTCGAGCGGGAAATCGACGCGCCCTCGGCGGCGGCTGCTCTCGTAGGCGCCGAAAATAATCTCCGTTGCGATGAGCGCGTTGCTCACGTCGAGCTGGCACTTGCGGCCCTCCTGAAGGCACGAGATCGCGTCCGCTATAGCTGCCGAAATCTGGTTCTCGTCGGGACCCAGTTCCGGCACGATCCACTCCTTCGATCCGGCGGGAAGGTAGCGGAGGTCCGGCCCTCCGCTGGGATAGACCTCGATCAGGCCGTTCGTTCCGATCAGTCGCGTGAAGCAGCCGACGGGCTTGTTGCCCCCCGCTCCCGACGCGATCAGCCCGAACACCCCGTTCTCGTACTCGGTCATCACCAGCGCCTGATTTTCAACGTGCCCGCCGAAGACGACGTTCTCCCTCCGGTAGTCGATCTGAGCCAGCACCCATTTCGCGGGGGTTTCATGGTTGTAGAAGCTCAACATGTCGATGGAGTGCGTCCCGAATTCGTAGATGTTCGGGGCTTCGGACTCCAGCCGTATCAGGTCGCCGATCTCCCCCGCGTCCAGCAGCTGCTTCGCCGTCTTCCACGCCACGCCATACCGGCGCTGGTGGTTGAATGTCAGCTGCGTCCCCGATTCTTTCGCGGCGGCG
>JAHWJO010000351.1 GCA_019348365.1 Armatimonadota bacterium
CCTTGATTTCACGCTGGACGATCTCGCTCAGGACTTCCCGGAGGAGATCGTTGACTTTTTCCTGGCGTCTGGACATATTGGTGGGTGCTATTCCGTTCAAAAAGAGATGTGAGGTTGATTCTAGCTTTTTATTTCCATCCTGACAGGAATTGAACCTCTACCGAGCCCTTTATCGAATCATCGGATCTCAATGATCAACGGAGGACTCGCCTGGAGGCATAAAAAAACAGACCCCTTGCCTCGCCCTGCATGGCATGGGTGAAACAACGGGTCTGGCAAAGGACTCATGAATCATGCGCTACGGATCGTGCCTCCCATAGAGAGTCCCGATCCCAGGGTTCAGAACGTCTCGATGGAATAGTCGATAACGACGACGCGCGGGTTGGCGTTGATCGTATCCATGACCTTGTTCAGCACCTGAACGGAGAACTTCCCTTCATTGCTGACACAGGCCACCCCGATGGTCGCCAGTTGCCACGCGTTCATCTTGTCCACCTCGGCGGCGGAGACGTTGAACTTGTTGCGAAGCCCGTCCAGCAGGCTCCGCAGCACATGGCGCTTGTCCTTGAGTGAATGGCTCTCCGGAATGGAGAGCTCGATTTCGCACAATCCAACAACCATGATTGGGTATCGGGTATCGGGCGTTGGGTGTTGGGATCAGTGGGGCGATAGATGAACGGATAGAGAACACCTACTACAGGTGCGTTCTCGCTGCTCAATACCCAACACTCAATGCCCAACACCCAGGGGGTTAAGCGGCTCGCCGGACTTCCTGCATGGTGAAGACTTCCAGGATGTCCTCTTCCCGAACGTCGTTGAAGCCGTCGAGCAGGATCCCGCATTCGAATCCGGCGGCCAGCTCCCGCACGTCGTCTTTGACGTGGCGCAGGGAAGCCATTTTGCCGGTGTGGATGACCTGGCCGTCCCGGATGACGCGCACGTCGGCGTTGCGGCGGGCGACTCCGTCGGTGATGTAGCACCCCGCCACGATCCCCCTGGGGGTGCGGAAGGTGGCGCGGACCTGAACGGTCCCCAGCTTCACTTCCTCGAAGACCGGGGCCAGCATGCCGGTCAGCGCTGAGCGGATTTCGTTGATGACATCGTAGATGACCTTGTAGGTCCGCACGTCCACGCCGTCCACGTCGGCGGCGCGTTTCGCATCGGGCTCCACGCGGACGTTGAAAGCGATCACGATGGCGTTGGAAGCGGCGGCGAGCAGCACGTCCGATTCGGTGATCGGGCCGACGCCCGTGTGGACGATCTGTACCCGGACCTCTTCGTTCGCCAGGGTCGCTAACGAGCCCCGGAGGGCTTCGAGCGAACCCTGAACGTCCGCTTTGAGTACCAGGTTGAGGTCCTTCAGGCTGCCTTCCTGCACCTGTGAATAGAGGTCGGTGAGGCTGACCCGCTGGCGGGCTGTGAGAGTCTCTTCCCGCTGGCTCATCGCGCGGCCCAGGGCGATCTGACGGGCGGTCTTGTCATCCGCGAAAACTTCAAACGGCTCGCCGGCCTGCGGGACGGAGTTCAGGCCGGAGATCTCGACCGGAGTGGCCGGGCCGGCTTTCGCGACTTTTTTCCCGGTCTCGTCGAGCATGGCTTTGATCCGGCCGTAGCTCGTTCCCGCCACGATGGCCTCGCCGGCCTTGAGGGTGCCGTTCTGCACGAGCACCGTCGCCACGGGGCCGCGACCCCGATCCATCTCCGCTTCGACGATGACGCCGGTCGCCTTCTGATACGGATCGGCTCTGAGGCTCAGATCTTCCGCCAGCACGAGGATGGCCGTGAGAAGATCTTCGAGGCCCTGCTTCTTGAGCGCGGAGAGGTCCACCATAATGGTGTCGCCGCCCCACTCGTCCGGGATCAGGCCGTGCTCGGTGAGCTGCTGCCGGACTCGCTGCGGGTCCGCGCCGTCGCGGTCCACCTTGTTGACGGCAACCAGGATGGGGACCCCGGCGGCCTTGGCGTGGTGGATCGCTTCGATGGTCTGCGGCATGATGCCGTCGTCGGCGGCGACAACGAGGACCGCTACATCGGTCACCAGCGCCCCGCGAGCGCGCATGGCGGTGAACGCCTCGTGGCCGGGGGTGTCGAGGAAGGTGATGCGGCGGCCGTCCACCTCCACCTGGTACGCGCCGATGTGCTGGGTGATCCCGCCGAACTCCGAGTCCACGACTTTGGTCTCGCGGATGGAGTCGAGGAGGGTGGTCTTCCCGTGATCGACGTGGCCCATGATGGTGACGACGGGCGGGCGGGGGGCCGTGCCTTCTTTACTGGTTCCGACGGACGGGCCTTTCTGCCCGTTCGCTTCCGGCGCGGTCGGCTCGAAGCCCATCTGTTCGGCGACCTGAAACGCCATCTCCTCCCCGAGGGGCTGGTTCAGGTTGGCGAGAATCCCCTGTTTGATCAAGACCTTCTGGATTTCGGCGGAGGAAACCCCCATCCGGTCGGCCAATTCACGGATCAGGATCCCATCATAGATCTCTACTGAGCCGCGCTGCACCGGCACGCGGGCGGACTCTCTTGCCGCCGCGTTCGTACGCGCGCGCTCACGGATGACCTGGACCGTCTTGGGGTCCAGGTTGGCATTTTGATTTTTAACTCTAACGCCCAGCTCGGTGAGCAACCGCAGGAGATCGTTGTTTCTCATGCGAAGCTCGCGGGCTAACTCATAAACACGAATGGCCAATAGTTTTCACCTCTCGCCAATAAAAATCTGGGTTCATCAAAAGCAGTACACAGTAAGGTCCAGTAAAAGTATACCTTTTACTGGAAGGATCGTCAGTGTTTTATATGATTCCATACAAATGAATAGACACCGGACATACAGCGCCGGTTCAGTCTGTTTGCGCCGGGCCCGAGGATTCGAGGGACGGCTTGAATGCGGCCATCTCCACTTCCAGGGCCGCCAGGCACTCCGGGGGCGGTTCGGTCCCGAGCGCCCGGTGGAGGGCTTTGCGCTTGACCGCCGTCTTCAGGCACTCGACGTTCGGGCAGAGATACGCGCCCCGCCCGCTGGCCCGGCCCGTGGCGTCCAGCTTCACCTCTCCCTCCGCCGTGCGAACGATCCGCACGAGATCGCGCTTGGGACGCTCGGTCCGGCAGGCGACGCACGTACGGATCGGAAGCTTCCTCGGTTTCGGGCCGGAGGGAGACGGCTTCGGCTGGACCGCCCGTTCAAGAGCGGCCCGCGCCGTCATGTTCGTATCCCCTTCCGGGGGGGTCCCTTCAGGCGGCGACGTCTTCCTCATCGCTTTCCTCGGCGGGTATGGCCTCCGCTTCCGTAGCGGGAACGGCCTCCACATCAGCCGGAACGTCGGCCTCCGCAGTCACGGTGTCCACAACGGTTTCGGTATCGACCACGCCCACCTCGTTCACGGTTCCCGCGTGGAGTTCCCCGGCGACGGGGACTCCTTCGGTCTCCTCGCCTTCGGGGACGGCGGATGCGGCGGCGGGCTCGACCTCGCCCGGCACGCTCTCTTCCTCATCGACGGAGTCTTCCATCTCCGCCATCTGGGCTTCGCTGCGGATGTCGATCTTCAGCCCGGTCAGGCGGGCGGCGAGGCGCACGTTCTGGCCCTGCTTGCCGATGGCGAGCGAAAGCTGGTTGTCCGGCACAATCACCAGGGCCGTCCTCCCCTCATCCCCGATGTAGATGCGGGAGACCTTCGCCGGGCTGAGCGATTCCTCCACGAATTTATCAAGGTGGTCGCGCCACCGGACGATGTCGATCTTCTCGCCGTACAGCTCGTTGACGACGGACTGCACGCGGCTCCCCCGGTGCCCGACGCACGCGCCGACGGGGTCCACCTTCTCGTCCTCGGTCGCAACGGCGATCTTGGTGCGCTCGCCCGGCTCCCGCGCCACGCTCTTGATGACGACGGTGCCGTCCTCGATCTCCGGCACTTCCAGCTCGAAGAGGCGGCGGATCAGGGACGGATGGGTGCGGGAGAGAAGGACCTGCGGGCCTTTCGGCGTGTTCCGGACCTCCAGGATGTAGACTTTGATCCGGTCATTGAAGCGGTACGGCTCGCCCTTGACCTGCTCGCTGGGCGGCAGGATTGCTTCGAGCTTGCCGATGTTGATGATGACGCTCCGCTGCTCGCGCCGCTGGACCACACCGGTGACGACTTCGCCTTCGCGCTCGACGTACTCGTCGAAGATGCGGTTGCGCTCGACCTCACGGATGCTCTGCACGACGACCTGCTTGGCAGTCTGGGCGGCGATTCGCCCGAAGTCGCCGGGCGTCACCTCTTCTGAAAGGACCTCGCCGACCTGGGCGTCCGGCTTGGTCTCGCGGGCTTCCTCCAGGGTGATCTCCCCGGTCTCTTCCGGCTCGTAGTCCACAACGGTCTGCTCGCGGTACACTTTGAAGGCGATTCCCTTGGCGGGCTCCAATTCGACCCGGATGTTACCTCCGGCTTTGTAATGTTTCTTGTATGCGGATGCTAGCGCGCGCTCCAGCGTCTCGACCAGAGATTCCATCGGGATCTCTTTCTCGCGTTCGAGCTGGCGCAGCGCGTCCATGAAATCGCCATTCATCGGTTTCCACCCCCGGTTCGTTCGATATAAGGAAGGAGTACGGCCCCGATTCGGTGAAGAATCAGCACGACATCGGAATAAATCGGTACAAAAAGGAAGCCAAAAAGACAAAGAGTGGGTTTAGGCCCACTCTTTTGCGGCACGGCTTGGCTTCGGAAACAGTATATCAGATTCGGGGGGGTGGCGCAAGACGTAAGCAAGCAGAGGGACGTAAGAGGTTAAATGCCGGTAGAGGGGACAGAGCATAATTTATGGAACATCACGGCATGAGGGCTCTTATTCGCACGCCGGGGTCTCCTGATAACCCTTGTATCCATCTGTTAGAGATACAAGCGCCTGATGTATAAGGGTGAGAGTCAACGGGCTGTGCGAGATCCTCCCTCTCTCGAAGGCCGGGATGGACCCTCCGCGAGCCCTCCAATGGTCCTGCATCTCCTTCTACTTCTAAAGGTGAGCGATGAGCGAAATCTCTTTTGGTGATAATTATAGCGACATCAGCGAGAACACCGGCTTCCAATTTGAATTCTATTGCGAACACTGCCGTGACGCGTGGCGGACCCCGTACAAGAAGTACCTCGCGGGATCAGCGAGCAATTTTCTGGGCACCGCCAGCTCCATGCTGGGCGGCATCTTCGGCAGCGCCAGCAACGTCGCCGACCAGCTCCGGGATGCAGGATACAAGGCCGCCCACGATAAGGCGTTCCAGGAAGCCGTTCAGGAGGCAAAGGATCACTTCCATCGGTGTCGGCGATGCAGCAATTACTTGTGCGGCCAGTGCTACAATCCGAACCTGAACCTCTGTACCGCCTGCGCGCCCTCCATCGAGGAAGAAGCGAACGTGGCCGCCCGCGAGGCCGAGATCGAGATGGCCC
>JAHWJO010000038.1 GCA_019348365.1 Armatimonadota bacterium
GCGAGGCGTTCGAGCCGAAGGGGAGATGACCGCCGTAATCCCGCGCGTTCGGGCCGTTGAACCCGCCGCGATAGTACTTGAACGCCCCCGCCGCATACAGCCAGTCGAGCGCGGCCTTTGCTAACGCCTTCACCTCCGGGTCCTTCGCGAAGTCGTACAGGTTATGGTAAGTGGCGATGGCGTGGCCGTGATAGTTCGGGGAGTCCCACTCGCTCATCCCGATGTGATAGAGGGTCTGCACATACTCCCGAATTTTCTGCTCGTAGAGCTTCCGGGTGGCTTCGTTTCCGGTCTCCTCGGCGAAGAGGTAGACGGAGGTGTCCCGCATGGCCCGGAGATTATCGGTGTTGCGGCGGTCCACCCGGTACCCCTTGATTTCCGGGCTCCAGTTCTCGGATTTGCTCGGCTTGCCCGTGCCGTAGAGGGGATGAGGCGTGGTCGTGGGATCGGTCTTCGTCCACGCCTTCGCCCCTTCAAACATTCGCTTTCGGTAGGCCGGGTCCAGCGCGTCCCCGAGGAGGAAGTACTTGCGGACCTGTCCCTTCAGGGTGAAGGCCCAGAAGAAGTCGATCCCCGCAGTGTGGGCGTGATCGGTTCTGGCGGCGTTGTCCTCTTCCTGGAGGGCTTTCAGTGCCGCAGGGCGGTCCCCCGTCAGGTACGCGAACAAGGCGGTGGGGTAGTAGTTTTTCTCGTTTTCGCCGTAGGTTCCGCCTCGCGGTTTACGGTCTTTCCACTGTTCGAGGGCGTGGCGGGCGCGCTCCCGATAGCCCCGCTCCATCTCCGGGGTCCAGGGGTTACGGCCGTCGGGCGAAACGGGCCATGGGTTCGCCGGAGAAGCACGGGATGAACCGTTTTCCGACGAATCGCCCGGAACAGCCGCCAGAGGAGAAGTGAGGGGAAAAGTGATCCCAGCGAGGAGCAGCGCGCTGGAGAGGTACACTGATTTAAGGGGCATTCCTTACTTCCTTCCGCGATGGCGGGATACATGCCAACGGGTTCGTCAGCTGCCACCGAGCCGGTTCAGATCCACGAGTCCCTGCCGGGCGGCGAACATAGCGGCTTCGGTGCGGTCGTTGGCGTGGAGCTTGGCGAGGATGCTGGAGATGTGGTTCTTCACCGTCTTCTCCGTGATGAACAGCGCCTCCCCGATCTCGCGGTTCCGCTTCCCCTCCGCCACGAGCTTCAGCACCTCGCGCTCGCGCTCCGTCAGCTCCGAGAAGACCTTCAGGTCCGCCGCGCGCTGCCCCGAAATCCGCGCGAACTCCTGCATCACCCGCGCCGCCACAGGCGGGCTCATCAGCGCTTCCCCCCGGCTCGCCGCGCGGATCGCCGCGACGGTCTCCTCCGGCGGGCTGTCCTTCAGCACGTAGCCGAGAGCGCCCGCCTTGATCGCATCGAATACCTTCGCGTCTTCCCGGAAGACGGTCAGGACAACGATGGCGAGGTCCGGCATCTCCGTTTTCAGCGTCTGCGTCAGGGCGATCCCGTCTTTCTCCGGCATCTGGAGGTCGGTCAGCAGCACGTCGGGCCGCTGGTGCCGGACGACCTTGAGAGCCGTTTCGCCGTCGGGCGCGGTCCCCACCACCTCGATATCGTCTTCCATCGCCAGCAGGCGGGCCAGCATCGTCCGCACGACGGTTTCGTCTTCCGCGATGACCAGCCGGATCATTTCAGCCTCCTTGGGTGTTGGGCATTGGGTGTTGAAAATGACGGCTTTGCCTGTATTGTCACGGGGATGCTCGGAATTAAACCCCAAAGGTTTAACCGCCGTACTCAACGCCCAACGCCTATCTCATCCGTTACGGCGTGGAGGTCAGCTGCACCGGCCCGCCCTCGAACGCCGTCACCCGCTCGAAGTTCCACTCCGGCACGACCTTCGGCTGGTGGGTCTTCACCTTTCCCTTGTTGCCGCCGTAGATCCGCTCCGCCGTGTTCCAGCAGACGTTCGCCCGCGCCGCCTCGCTCAACCGGTCGAGGAACACGTCGTATCGCTGCAGCTCCGGCCCCAGCCGCTCGAATTTCCCCACGAGGTCGCTCCCCAGGCAGATCCGGTCGCTGTACCGCTCCGTCAGCGCGACCCACTCCTCCTGGGGTTTCCCGCCGGGGCAGATCGCCACGTCGTAGATGATCCAGGAGTAGTCCACGCTGAGGTTGGCGTACTGCTCCAGCAGGCGCTCCACCATCTTGGTGTAGAAAGGCGCGTCTACCCGGCGGCTCAGTCCGCAGTGCGCGAACACGAACCGCGTGCGGGGGAACTCCCGCACCGCCTCCTCGAACTCGTAGAGGTAGACGGGGTGGTCGCTCTTGGTGATGGAGGTGACGTTCTGGTGGACGAGCACGGGTAGGTCGTGGTCCCCAGCCCACTCGTAGATCGGCCAGAGGGCGCGGTGGTTGGCGCGGGCGGGCTCGCCGTAGGTGAACGCTGTCAGGTCATCGTGGCGCAGCAGCAGCTCCCCGATGCCGCTCCATACATCGGGGTACTGCTCGTACAGCCGCTCGATGTGGCGCAGCGCGAACCGGTCCGTCGGGTTGAACCCGCAAATCAGGGGATAGAGACGCTCCTGGTGCTCGGGCCGGAGCGCCCGGTACATCTCCGCCACGAGCACGTCGGTGTAGCCGTAGTAGTAGCACCGGGCGTCATTGGCGAGGTAATAGTCCGGCGGTTCACGGTCGTACTCGGCCCAGACCTTCGTTACGGGCATTCCGAAGATGACCGCCTTCCCGACGTTGGCGCGGTCCATGTAGTACATCAGGGCGTCCCCGCCCGGCGTCTCCTGGAGGAAATTGACGACGTGAAGGTGGGCATCGACCTGCCGGTACTTGCTGCCCTGGAGGGGGTCCAGCGATCCCTTCACTACGTCCTCGCGCCGCCAGGTGGAGATGTGTTCATACGGCATCGCAGGTCACCCCCAATTTGAGATAGAGTTGTGCGGCTTCGCGGTCATCGAGTCGGCGGCAGAGGTACGCCCAGTCCGCCCTGTTGCCGATGATCTTGGCGAGCTCCTCGCGGGAGTACCGGTCGAGCAATTCGTTGCTGTAATCGGGGGGGAGCGCCCGCAGCACATACGCGAGGTCGCGCCCGTCGTGGATGCAGCGGATCACCGTCTCCCAGCCGACTCGCCGAAGAAGGTTCTCCTGACCTCCGGCATCGAGACTGTGCAGCAGGAGGGAGAGTTCCGCGCCGTCGTGGACGAGGCGGCGGAGGCAGTCGTCCCCCAGCAACTCCAGCGCGCGGCGGTCGCACTCGCCGTAGAGCCATTCGAGGACTTCGGAAAGCTCCTCCGCCGTCGCGACGAGCGACCGGAGCCCATCGGAACCGAGGGTCTCCAGCAGCGCCTCCTCGACTTCGAGGTGAGCTAGGGTCGCGAGCAGGTCGCGGAGGTGGCGGGCCTCCCCGAGGAGTTCGGGCAGGCGGGGGCCGACCGCCCGGATGAGGTAGACCTGATCGTCGGGGGAGATGACCTTCATCGCGGCGAGGAACCCGGCGGGTCCCACCAGGATCTCGGCCAGGTGGGGACGGAGCTGCTCCAGCACCGCGCGGTCGTTCTGGCCGTGGAGCACGTCGAGGGCGGTGGCAAGTTCCGCCGCCGTGCCGATCTCGGCGCTCTCCCCGTCGATGGTGACGGGGTATCGGGGCACTTCGGAAAGGGTCATGGCTGTCCTCTTCACCCAATGGAGATTAGAAGCTGTCGGCAGAGATGACCGACGCTTTATCAGTTCCACTCCGGCAGCGACGGACCCTTGTAAAAGGCGAGAAACCGATTCTGAATTTCGGCCCGGCTGGCCCGACGCGCATGAAAAAGCGGCTGAACGAGAAAAAGTCCGTTCAGCCGCATTCCCTTGTATCCGATAGCAGTCGCTTCCGACGACCCCTCCTGCGGGGGCCGGTTACTTGCCGATCCGCGCTCTCCCCCCGAAGAACATGAAGTAGATGAGCGCGATGAACATCACGATCAGCAGGATCGGTATGATGAAATAACCCGTAATCATGGGGTCCTCCTGGGTTCGATTTGAGAGGGTCTTACATGGGCTTTACCCGCCGCCCTTACCCCTTCAAACCGCCCCCAGGATCGCTTCCTGTCGCTTCCCTAGAACGACGCGGGTAGGCCGACGGACTTGCGGAGGATCTGCACCGCATCCCCAACGTTCACGCTTCCGCTCTTGTCCACGTCCGCAAGAGACTGCTCTTCCGTCGTGAGCGTCACCTGGTTCACGCTCGCCTTCAGCACGATCACCGCGTCTGAGACGTTTACCGCCCCGCTCTTGTCCACGTCGCCCAAAGCGAACGGCAACGCGCCGGGACCGATCGCCACGACGAATGGGCTCAGGCTCGGTGTGCGAACGACGATCGTCTTCGTCGCCGGGTCGAACTGGATCGAAGTCTGATCCTCCCAGACAATCTTACCGCCGATCTCCTTCCCGTGTAACACTGACAGCTTGTTTATTTGCTCATCAGTCAGAAGGGCGAGGAACTCATCCGGAATACGGATGCGGATCTCGATCATCCCCTCGAACGGCACGGTCGTCGAAATGTCGAGCGCGGGCGCGTTCGGGAGGATCGTGTACCCCTCCGGCGCCGCTCCCAACGTTTCCGCATTCAGCGCCAGCGTCGACGTCATTCCCGCCTCAAGGATTTTCAGGTACTCCAATAGGACGTTTCCCAGGTCCACCGTGACGTTGGAACCCGCCGGAGTCGGCTTCGTCACCTGCGTCGCCAGCGCGAGATGCTTGCTTTCGTAGAGCGGTTGGAGCGCGATGCCTCTTTGAGGATCGAGGCCCTGCACCGTCACCGCCCCGAAGTTCCCCTGGTGGGACCCGTAGGGGAGGACTTCGAACAGGTCGGTGTTGGCGGGAGTGAAGCCCTCGGCTAAAGTGGCAATGAGGGTCCCGTTCAGAGTGGCTTTGCCGTTCACCTGGAGCCGATCGTACTGAAGCGGATCGTCGTCCGATCCGAAGAGGTCGATTCGGAGCGCGCCGCCGGGGGCGTTGGTGGCGGCGTCCGCCGGGGCTTGGGTGTAGGTCCCGGTGATCGTGAGGAGGCCGGGGGCGGAGGCCGTGCCGGGGGCGGTCGTAGAGACGGGGTTCACCGTCCCGCCGGTGTTGTTCACGCTCCCCGTCACGATCCCGGCCCCCGCCAGGTTCCCGCCCCGGAGGTCGAGGGTCCGCAGCGACAGGTTGCCGCCCGCCAGAGTGGTGCTCCCCGCCGTCTGCGTCAGCGTCTGCCCGTAACTCAGGGTGCCCGACTGTATGTTGATCGTCCCGGCGTTGGTCAACACTCCGTTATTCAGGAATGCCGCTTCCGTCTGGACGTTCAGGGTGCCGGTGTTGTGGAACGCGCCGGTATACTCGAACTGAATGTCTCCCATCCCGGTCCAGGTGGCTACCCCCCCGTTGTTGAGCACCCCCGTCGTGCTCGGATTGCCTCCGAAGTAAGAATTGTAGCCGCTCAACACGCGATTGTTGTCTCCGGAGATCAGCAACTTTGTGTCATTCCCGGTGGTGAGCACGCCCCGGACTTCTCCCCCCGTCCAGGCCAGCGCGCCGGGACCGGCGACCGTGCCTGTGCCACTCATCTCTCCGCTTGCATATTCCAGGGTTGCCCCTTCAGCGATCTGGACCGTGGCGGGGCCGTTCTCCCCGGTGCGGAACACCAGTTTCGGGCCTTTAAGGCGGGTCCGCCCCGGCCCGGTGAACGCCGCGCCGTCGCTGAGGGTCCAGTTCACCCTCGATAGGATGAAATCGATGAACGTCCCGGCGGCGGCGTTGAAGGTCCCTGCGGCGGTTCCGGTGTTGTTGAAGACGATCGCACCGCTCCGGGCATCCACCGTGCCGGTGTTGTTGAAGTGCAGATCGTTGCAGGTCTTGTCCAGCCGGGTTTCACCGGCGCCGGCCTCTTTGCGGAACGTGCCGGAATTGTTGAACCAGACCTCATACCCGTCGCACTTGACAACCGCGTCGTTTCGGGCGAGAAACGTCCCGCTATTGTTGAAGGTGGCCCCGTAATTGAGTTGGAGCGGGCCTATTCCCTCCCAGATCACGAGACCCGCATTATTCAGAATGCCGTCCTGAGACCCGTAGCCGTCCAACAGCTTCACCCCGCCGCCGGTCAAGGTGAGCAGGCCGCCCGGTGCAATTGCCAGCGTCCCTTCGATCTCTCCGCCGGTCCAGTTCAGCAGGCCGGGGCCGTGAACGGTTCCCGTCCCATTCAGTCTGCCGCCAGCCAGTTCCAGCGTGCCGCCTTCGCGCACCGTCAGGTTCCCGCCCATCTTGTAGTTTCCGCTCACCAGCCGGGTTCGCCCCGCGCCGCTGAAGGCCGCCCCCTCGTCCAGGTTGACGCGGGTATTGTTGAACGTGACCGATCCGCTCTGCACGTCCATTGTGCCGGTGGTGGTGAAGATGATGTCGTTGCAGGTTTTATTGAACTGCGTCTCGCCGGTCGAATCGGTCTTGCGGAAGGTGCCGCTGTTCGTGATCGTAACCGCGTAGCCGTCGCAGTCGAACGCCGAGTCGTTCCGGGCGATGAACGTGCCGGTGTTGTGGATCTCCGCTTGGTAGCGCAGGTGGATCTTTCCCGCCCCCTCCCAGGTGGTGGTCCCCGCGTTGTTCAGGATGCCGGGCAGTGTTTGGTTCCCGTAGTTGCCCTTGTTGTAGCCGTTGAGGGTCTTGACGCCCTCGCCGGTGATATTCAGAGACCCGCCGGCCTCGACATTCAGGGTCCCGGCGATCTCCCCGCCGGTCCACTCGCTCTCCCCGCCGGAAAGAACGTTCACCGGGCCGCCCAGAGAGCCGCCGGTGAGCAGCAGCTTGCCCGTGTCGGAAACCACCAGCGCGCCGGAGTGCGGCAGGGCGTTCCCGCCCACGCCATGACCGGGGTTCAGTTTCCCGCCCCTGATCTCGAACGTGCCGCCCGCCCCGCCGGGAATCCCGACGTTCGGGGTGCCCTGCGTGAAGAGGTGCCCCCCGGTGAGCCGGGTCCGCCCCGCGCCGATGAACCGCACGTCCGAGCCGAGGAAATGGTTCCCGCCGCTGAGGTCTATCCACGCCCCCTCGCCCGCCAGGAAGGTGCCGGAGTGGCCGCCGACGGTGTTCCCGCCCAGCGACCCGCCGCCCAGGGCCAGCCCCCCCTGCGAGGACTCCACCACGTTCAGGTTGTTGAACACCCACCCGACCCGCGTCGTATCGTGGCCCGCGATCTGATGAAAGACGCCCCGGTTGCTGATGATGTTGAGGCTGTTGCCGCCGTCCGTGTCGATGAAGCTGCCGTTGTGGTAGGAGAGGAACGTCCCGAAGTTGATGAGGGTCGAACCCCGGTAACCGGAGATGTTGCCCCCGTTCCAGGTCGCCGTGCCGTGGTTGTGGATCTCGCCGCCGTCGTTGAGGGCCTTGTCCGCCGGGCCGGTGATCGTCAGCTTGGCCGAGCCGGGGATGTTGACGACGCCGGGGCCGATGATCGTGCCGCCCGTCCAGGTCAGCTCGCCGCCGACGGTCAGGGTGTTCGTTGAGGTGACTTGCAGTCTTCCTCCGCTCAGGGTGAGGCTCCCAACGGTGCGGTTCTCCCGGATGATGGGGGCGGGTCCGTTGATGAGGACAGAAGCCCCCGCCCCCGGCGTCCCCTTGGGGTCCCAGTTGCAGGGGTGGTCCCATTTAGAAGTGTCCCGGTCCCCCCTCGCATCCTCATCGGGACAGTACTGGGTATCGCTGGCTTTCCCGACGTAGGTGAAGCTCGCCGCTAAGGCGGGAATGGACTGGAAGAGAGTTAAACTGACGAATATCGAGAAGAACAGAAATGACATCCACCGAAGGGAGTAAAACATATAAAACATCCTTTCACCTGTTTCTAACCTGTAAAGGCATAAGTGAATCGCCGCGAGTTGGCTGGAATGACCACGGAAGGGAACAGGTAACACTAGCATATCACGATGGACTATATCTCACAACTTGAACACGGGATTCAAATAGGCAAAAGGACGGGGGAGTTCGCCGACTCCCCCGCCCTTTGGGTCTTGATAGATTGATGAGGGCGCCCCTGAGGAGTTTAGGGACAACCTCGCTAGAAGGCGGCGGTCAGGTTGACGGATTTGCGGAGGATCTGCACCGCGTCCCCGACGTCTACCACCCCGCTCCTGTCAACGTCCGCCAACGCGGCCTCTTCCGACGTGAGAGTCACCTGATCGACACTCGCCTTGAGCACGATCACCGCGTCCGAGACGTTCACGTTACCGCTCTTATCTACATCCCCGAGCGCAAACGTGCTTCCCGTCACTTTCCATGTGATCATGCGCCGTCGCTCGAAGACGACGCATACACCCCTGGCAGGGTATTCCTGTGATAGCTCACCGTGTCATCATTCATGTGGACAGACCGGCCTCTCGGGCGCACAGCAACCGGACTATTCCTATCCTACTTTACCCAACATACTGGCGCTTACAAAGCAATCCGGGTCCGCTTCTGTAAGTGCAAGAACAATGGTTTTCATGCAGCCCATGTGACCCCTACAGCCAACAAAAACGCTCTTCCGTTCCTCAAAAATAGAGGGATAACGGAAGAGCGTTTTTGTTAGGCCGGATCGTCGGGATGTGGCGGCTAGCCCCGGATCTCCAGCGCCGTCTCCATCATCAGGGTGTTCGGCGAATCGCACTGCGCGTCGTTGCAGGCCTGGTAATCGAGGTAGACCCGCACAAGAACCGCCCCCGCCGGGGAGTCCGGTGCGGCCTGGAGCGCCACGTCCCACGTCACGGTCCCCTCGTACACACTCACCGGCTCCTCGCTGAAGCCGAGGCGGACTTCCTTCGCGGGGGGAGCCTTCACCATGCCCATCGTGATCCCCTCCCCCGCCGAAACGCGCACCTGCGTCGGTTCGAGGTACTCCTGCGCGGGCTCGTGGGAGTTGACGTGCCACCCCGGCGCGATCTCCAGCGTCACCCGCAGGGTCGTCCGCCCTCCCGGCGGGACGCTCTGAGGGTTTAGTTCCGCCCGCACCGCGACCGGGCCGCTCTGCGCCGATCCGGTCGCCGCCGGGGCGGATTCCTGAATCTCGCCGCGCTCCGCCGCTCCTTCGAAGTAGAGCGCCGCCGCCCGGACCATCGTCTCCGCGCCCATCGGGTTCCGCTCCATCAGCCCCTGGAAGAATTCCAGCGTCTCCCGCGCATGCTCCCGGTACGCCGGATCGCCGGTGCATTCCGAAAGCCGCATGAGGCCGAGGACCGCCACCGCGTTGCCGGAGGGCATCGCCTGGTCGAAGCTGCTCTTGGTGCGGATCAGGATCTCCTCGTGGTCGCTCGCGGTGTTGTAGAAGCCGCCGTTCTCTTCGTCCCAGAAGAATTCGATCATCGTGTCGGCGAGGGCGCGGGCTTCGTTCAGCCATCGCTCCTCGTCCGTCGCCTCGTAGAGGTCGAGGAGGGCGTGGACCATGAACGAGTAGTCCTCCAGGTAGCCCGCCAGCTTCCCCGAACCGTTGCGCCAGCTTCGGAGAAGCCGTCCATCGGGGCGCATCTCGGCCAGGATGAACTCCGCCGCGCGCTGCGCCGCCAGTACGTAGTCGGGCCGGTCGAGCGCGAGGCCGCCGTGGGCGAAGCTGCCGATCATCATGCCGTTCCACGCGGTGAGGATCTTGTCGTCCAGGCCGGGCCAGACGCGCTTCACCCGCACCGCCAGCAGCTGCTCCCGCATGGCGGCGATCCGCCCGAGGAAGTCCGCCTCCCCCCCGCCGGTGGAGTAAGCCGCCGCATGGTCCTCCAGCGGCTGGGTGAGGTGGAGGATGTTGAGGCCGGTCGGTTCGCCCGTCGCCTCCTCGCGGAAGTTGCCCTCCGGCTTCGCGTTGTAAACGTTGCAGAAGAGCTCCCCGTCCTCCGGCCCGAGGATTTGCAGGATTTCACTGTATTCCCAGACGTAGAATTTCCCCTCGACGCCCTCGCTGTCGGCGTCCAGCGTGGAGTAGAAGGCTCCCTCCTCGCCCGTCATCTCGCGCAACACCCAGTCGTAGGTGCCCTCGGCGACCTTCCGGTATTCGGGGCGGCCCGTGATCCGCCACGCGTCGGCGTAGACGCGGGAGAGCTGCGCGTTATCGTAGAGCATCTTCTCGAAGTGCGGCAGCAGCCAGTGGCGGTCGGTGGAGTAGCGATGGAACCCGCCGCCGAGGTGGTCGTGGATGCCGCCGAGGGCCATCGCGGTGAGGGTCTTCGACGCGATCCGGACCGGCTCGGCGCGGCGGTGGCGCTCGTAGGCGTGGAGCAGCAGCGGCAGCGCGGTGCTCGGGGGGAACTTCGGGGCACTCCCGAACCCGCCGAACGTCTCGTCGAACCGCGACCCCATCTGAGACAGCGCGTTCTCCACCAGCGCCGTCGTGAGCCTGCCCTCGCCGGGTTCCGCCCCGGAAAGGACCTCTTCCATATACGAAGTCAGGTTGCGGGCGTTGCGGTCCACCTCCTCGCGGCGGGTGCGGTACACCTCGGCGATGTTGTGGAGGTATTGGAGGAAGTGCGGCTTGGGGTAGTAGGTCCCGCCGTGGAAGGGGCGGCCCTCCGGGGTGAGCCATGTGCTCATCGGCCAGCCGCCACGCTGGGTGAGGAGTTGCACGGCGGTCATGTAGATCTCGTCGAGGTCGGGGCGCTCCTCGCGGTCCACCTTGATCGAGACGAAGTTGTCGTTAAGGACTCGTGCCACCTCCTCGTCCTCGAAGCTCTCGTGCTCCATGACGTGGCACCAGTGGCACGAGGAGTAGCCGATGGAGAGGAAGATCGGCTTGTTCTCCCGCTTCGCCGCCTCGAACGCCTCGTTGCCCCAGGGATACCAGTCCACCGGGTTGTGGGCGTGCTGCAACAGATAGGGGCTCGTCTCGTGGATGAGCCGGTTGGTGTGCTTAGGTTCAGTGCCGGTGGTTTCATGGGCAGTCATGATAATATCTCCTATTGACCGAATGTGCTTCAGACAATGTTACCCATAAAATCCAAACGGTAAGAAATCCTGAAAGGAAAGCGCGACATTCTCTCGACATATGTAAGTCTAGAATGGATAAGCTGCCATACGAATAACGATGCTTGTATGATTCGGAGTCATTAGTCTGAGAATGGCAGGACCACCACACTCTAACGGTGAACTCCTCCCCATCAACCCGGAGGAGTAAATCACTTATGCACACCCGGACCCTCGGACGCACCGGATTACATGTCAGCGAAGTCGGACTTGGAGGGCTCTTCGTCTCCCGCTTCGGCAACGCGGACCTCGATTCCGCCGTCGCCGCGATCCACCGCGCCCTCGAACTCGGCGTGAACTACTTCGACACCGCCCCCGGCTACCACAACAGCGAGGAGGTCTTGGGTATCGCGCTGGAGGGTGTGACTAAGCCCCATTACATCTCCACCAAGCTCGGCGGACGGCCCCAGCCGTTCAATCCCAGGGATAAGGACCACCTGCGGCGCTCCATCGAGGAGAGCCTGCGCCTCCTCAAGCGCGACCATATCGACCTCCTCTTCATCCACGAGCCCGACCGCCCCGGCCAGTACGATTGGTGGGAGGACCGCGCCGCCTTTCGCGGTCCCGTCCGCGAGTTCATGGAGGAGTTGAAGCAGGAAGGGGTGATCTCCTATACCGGCCTCGGCGGGACCACCGCTTATGAGATCGTTCCGATCCTCGCGACGGGGGAGTACGACGTGGTGCTCACCGCCTTCAACTACAGCCTCCTCTGGCGCGAAGCCGAGATCGCCGTCCTCCCCGAAGCCGAGCGGCAGGGCATGGGCATCGTCGCGGGCTCCCCCTTGCAGCAGGGCGCGCTCGCCCGCCGCTACGATGACGAGGTGAGCCATGGCGCGCTGTGGCTCAGCCCGCCCCGCCGGGAGCAGTACCGTCGCCTCTACGCCCTCCTTGACGAGGTCGGCATCCCCCTGTCCGAGCTGGCCCTGCGGTTCGTCCTCTCCCATCCCGCCATCTCGACCACCCTCATGGGCGCGCGCAACGTCGCGGAGGTGGAGGCGAACGTGAAAGCGGCGGCGGACGGCCCCCTCCCGTCGGACCTCCTCCAGCGAATCGACGAGATCGCCCGCATGGTCCCGTTCCGGCCTTTCGAGGAGCCGTTCGGCCTCCCCTTTGGCCGCGCGTACCGGGGACCCGGTATCGCCTGATCACGCATCCTTCTCACTGAGAATAGGAACAGTACGGGACCTTTCCGGCAGTCGGTCGCACTCCCCTTTCCCAGCGCTCTCCGCCCCTCCCCTCCGGTCTCAACTGTATCGCAACGGCTCCGATCCCGTTCCGTCTTCGTCGCAACAGTTCCGACGATTCTCCTCTTCCACCGTGAATGACCTTCGCATCTGTGGAATAACCGAAGGGCGCAGATGCACGCCGACCTCGCCGGATACACGAGAACGCGACTCCTGCCGGGGGAAGGCAGGGCTTCCGATAGCAGGACCGATAAGGGGAATACCGTGGCCAGTCAGGGTCAGGACGCTCTACTTTCCGATCACTCACCGCGACTCTTGATCGTCGAAGACGAACCCGATCAGGCCGAACTCCTTTCCGAGCTTCTCGATGAAGAGGGCTTCACGTCCGATATCGCCTCCAACGGCGCCGATGCCCTGAATCTCGTTTCTCATTACCTGTACGACCTGTGCACCGTGGACTGGAAGCTCCCCGACGTGCAGGGACACCTCCTCATCAACAAGATCAAGCTCCAGCAGCCCACCACCCGGTGCATCCTGCTGACAGGCCTCCCCCAATTGGGCTCCGCCGAACTCGCGGTGAACTACGGCGCGGACGGGTACGCCGTCAAACCGGTGGACCCGCCCTTCCTCCTGTCCCTCATCGAGAGCATCCTGCTCCAGCGACGGCTGTCGCAGGAAAACGAGCGGCTGGAGGGAGCATTGCAAACCCTCCGCGCGTTCCGCTACGAAATCTGCCGCCCCCTCGAAGGGCTGATGCAAAACCTCGATGCCCTCACCCGCCGCTCCCCCTACGACCCCGGCCTCACGCGTACCATCGCGCAGCTCCGGTTGGCCGGGGACTCGCTCCTGAAGACGCTGGATCGCCTCGATAGCCTGGACCGTTACCAGACCCGTGAAAGTCCCGCCGGCCCCATACTGGATATCGAAGCGCGCGCCCGAGCGATTTGATCCCGGCACCCCGGTACGAGGGGCGGTGTCACCCTCAGGAGGGGCTGTCAGGTGTAGAGAGAGTTCCGGGCCACACCCGTTCCGGTGGCAGAAGAGTCCCTCCCGGTTTTCTCGCACGCCGTGGTTCATCCATAATAGGAGTGAGAACCTCACCCCTCCGAAGGCCGCTGAACGCACTCCCTCCTGAACCCCTGCCCATGGCCCGACTCGCCCCTTCCAAGAAAAGTTCGCGCTACTTTCAGGATCCCGCCGGACATCCGGTGTACCTCTCCGGAATCTCCGCCACCGACCCTCTGCTCCGTTCGGATGTCGATGACCGCGTCCTGTTTCAGCTGCTCGCCCGCCACGATCTCAATCTCGTTCATCTCGACCTCGATCCGTTGGACCGCGATCCGTCCGGGTGGATCGTGCCGTACAAGCGCGGCAAAGGGACGGGGCGCACCCTCTCCGGCTTTCGCCGCTTCGATCTCACGGCCCTCAACCCCGCCTTCTGGGAGCGGGTCGCCGCGATGGTGAAGCATGCGCAGCAGGCGGGCATCTACGTGATGCTCGGCCTCTTCAACGCCCCGGGCGCGACGGGCGGCTGGACGGTATCGGCGTGGAACCCGGCGAACAACGTCAACGGGGACTCGCTGGGCCCGGTGTTCTCCGAAACCGATACGGCTCCTTCCCTGCAAGCCTTCGCCTCCCCCTCCCTCGCCTATCCCGCATCACCGCACGAGTCGTTCGTCGCGGAGCGCCAGCGGGAATTCCTGGAAGCCGCCGTGGATGCGGTCGGGGAATACCCGAACGTCCTCTTTTCCCTCGGCTTCCCCGGCGCGTCGGGAGAGTGGATGAGGCATGGGGCTTCCCTCCTCCATGAGCAGACCTACGCCCCCGTCGTTCTGAACCTCGCGCCGGGCGACCTGAACGTTGCGGGACCGGGCTTCGAGAAAGCTTCGGAAGGGTTCCTCATGGCTTCGCTTCCGGAGGACGGGATGGTCCCTGCGGAACGGAACCCCCTGTTCCTCTTCAGCCCCAATAACGGGCCGGATCAATCCGGAGATAGCGAGTCAACCGTTGTGTTACGACGCGCTGCCTGGCGCGCCTTTCTCCAGGGTTTCCAGTGGATCGATGCTCCGGCACCTAGCGCGATACCGGATACCGCCTCACACGCCCTCACGATAGACGAAAAGAGGCTCCGGGCACTCGGCGGAGTCCGGCGGTTCCTCCGCGAGCGGCGGGTCCGGTACTGGACCATGCAGCCGGGGGTCACCCCCGAAGGGGTTTCCACCTTGATCCGCCTGGAAGATCGTCACCTCGCGTTCGTTCCGGACGTCGGGACGATCCAGCTCGATCTCTCCTCCGACCGGGGTTCCTACACCGTCGCGTGGTGGAACGCGGCGGACGAATACCTGCTCACCGCCGGAACGATACTGGGGGGCGGGATGCGCGCCTTCACCCCGCCGGATGAGGGAGAATGGGTGCTCGACCTGTTCAAAAAAATCCGGTAGGGGAATCCGTTGAACTTTTGCTCCCTGCGCGGCGATACATGTCTGACCGAATGGAACGGTTTCCATTAGGTCGATCCGGCTTCAGCAGCAGCGCCCTTGACTGCTTGATTCGCCGGGTTCGAGACCTTTACACTGAGGCCAAGGAGGTGTCTTATGCCGAAATCCAAGCTGAGGAGTCACCACAACGGACATGCCCTCACCCGGGGCAAAGGCAGCATCTACCAGCGCAACATGGTCAAGCGTGAAGACGAACGCAGCATGCGTCGAGAAAACGATTCTTCCCTCCCCGCCTCTCCGGCGGATCCCCCGTCCCCTTCATAACCGCCGCCCCGGCGGTTTCCCACCGGGCATCTGTGCCCCGGCAGCCGGCCTACAGGCCCCCTCTTTCCGGCATGGGCGCACGCGCGCCGCAGCCGCGCATGCCGAACCCGCAGATGCCTCGGTCACCTCTCTGCCGTCGCTTCACTCGGATGACGGGTTCAACCAGGGCAGAGGCTCTCAGTACTTGAACGAAGCCAAAAACATAAAAGCGCAGAGAGTGACACCCACGTCACTCTCTGCGCTTTTATGTTTCCCAGAGGGACCTCAGACCTGAGCCTACCGGATGGAGACGACGCGACGATCCGCCCCCATCGACAGACCTTCGCCGGTGTTGACCGACAGCCCTTCGCCGGAAGCGATCGGCAGGCCCTCGTTGGGCGCCACCGCTTCGCACCGTAGCCGACGGTAATAGTCGAATACGCGGGCGTAACGGTCTCCCACCCGGCTCAACGCTTCGCCGAACGCATCCAGATATCTCATCAACTCATCGGGCGGGATCTGATCCCGGTGAGTCGAACACATCAATTTCCCGAACGTGCGAGACAGGTCTTCATCCGCCGCATAAGCCAGCTCTCCCACGTAACTCGGCTGCTCCTCCAGTATGCGGCGTAATCGATCTTGTAACGTATCCCCGGCCATAGTTTCCTCCGTCACCCGGAGACTGCATCGCTCCAGGCGGTTCTATGGCAGTTATTCCACAGATCGGACGGCGGGCGCACCGAGTCCCGCCGCTTTTTTCATCAGCGCTGAAGTCAGGATGTGACGGTTCAGCCATCTCGCATGGGGCCGTCCAGGAGTCGGGGAGTCTTAAACGTTTGGTGTGAGGTGGCGGGGGGGGGGGGCGGGGCGGCGGGGGGGGGGGGGGCGCCGGGGGGGGGGGGGCCCCCCGGGGGGGGGGGGGCGCGGGGGCGGGGGGGGGGCGGGGCGGGGGGGGCGGGGGGGGGGGGGGTGGGGGGGGGTGGGGGGGGTGGTGGGGGGGGGGGGGGGGGGGGGGGGGGGGGGTGGGGGGGGGGGGGGGGGGGGGG
>JAHWJO010000352.1 GCA_019348365.1 Armatimonadota bacterium
AACTTCCCTCTTTCTATCGCTCCCTCCCTAAACTCTTAGCTTGATGCACATGAATTGATGAAATTTTGATTCCCATTGCAGGGAACGGGGAATCGAATAGGTATTAATAATTAGCTCCTGCTCATTTTTATTACTGGGCCGAGAGAGGCACGGATCATCCTAGATTTTCACTCTCTGGATCAGTATCCCAGATCCGCCCTCGATTCCTTATGCGAGTAACACAGAGGACGTGTCATCCTTCTGATGGACAGCAAATCTAAGAAGTTGGTTTCCAGGTTATATGAGATATGTTAAAACCTGTTCTGAGAGGATGATGCCGGATTTTTAATGATGAAATGGTATTGGGTATCTATTTGGACTGAAAACACTTGTAATCCATTTTACGCAGATAGTTCTGACCTTTATGGGCGAACCGAGGAGGATATGCTCACGGGTCAGTTCATTGAAAATTGGGATGAAAATGCCTGGCTCCAAGCCAGTGACCCGGATCATGAGGGGGAAATAGATGACGTGCTACAAAATCATCTCAGACTGCCTATTTTTTCTCATCGGCTTCAGCACGCCTTAACATCAGCGGGTATCGGTGGCATTCAGTTTCTCTCCGTGAAAGTGCTACGTCCCGATGGGGAGATCATACCAGGTTTCGCCATTGCAAACTTGCTGAATATCATTCCGGCACTGAACAAAGACAGAACCCAATTCAAAGTAATAAAACCCTCTTACGCCGAAGAAGAACGGATCTTGCTCTATTCCAAAGTTTGCCTCTACAAACAAGCGTTGGAGGGTTATGATATAATTCGCCTGAAAGAAAGTAAGTATAAAATATATGCATCAGAACGGCTCAAAGATATTTTTGAAGGTGGGGAGTTTACGGGTGCTACATTCAATCCAAAAGTTGTAGAACTTACATAACCAACCCATTATCCCTGCTTTTTCAACCGAACTTAACAGCCTGGATTGAGTATGAAAAACGACAGAAATGGGAAAGATCAGCCCCTCGCCGGCGCGCCGCCCGCCGCGATGTAGGCCGCCGTTGCGAGGGGAAGCACCCCCTCATGATCGATTACCTGCTGCAAGTGCCGCCACCGCGACGGGCCGGCGGTCTCGCGCATGACGACCCCGTGCATCCGCTGGAGATGGAACCGCGCGTGCCCCCGGATGTACCCCTCCAGACGCTCGATCTCCTCCGGCGTGACGCAGCGCCGCCCCGCATTGATCGTGAACATCCGCCGCCGCGCGCCGCCACCGAACGAGGCGTGCCGAAGGTTATGATCGAAGACGACCACATCACCCGGTTGAGTCTCCAGCGCGACGCACGGCAGCTCGGACTGGGGTACGCCGTAGCAGGCCGCGAGGTCTCCCGCCGCATCCAGATCCCGCTTGAGCGGGCTGCCCGGAACATGGCTTCCCGAAATGACCCGAAGGCAGCCGGTGTCGCGCGTGAGAGGGTCGAGGTAGAAAGCGATCTTGACGGCCCATGTTTCGGGGTAGTTGCCGTCAGGGTGCCATGAGGTGTCGCCCGCGTAATAGTTCCCGTCGCTGCCCAGGTAGTTAAAATCCTCCCCCAGCAATCCGGCGAGGATCCCTTCGATGCAGGGATCGTCCAGAAGCGCTGAAAGGAGTGGGTGCTGGTCGATGAAGGGGACGAAGCAGGTCCGGAGCGCGCCGTCGTGCGCATCGCCGCCGCGCGGGGCGATGACCTCCTCGAACGCCGTCGTGATTGCGTCGATCACGTCCGCCATGAGGCCGGGGAACGCCAGGTACCCGAACGTTTGGAAGAAACGGTGGTGTGGTTGAGTGAGCCTCATGAAACTCTCCATCTCCGACGCAGGAAGGAAGCTACCCTCCTCTTCGACCTCCGCGTTGCCCCTCCTGTGTCCCTGTGTTACACTGATGCGACACCCGAAACGACATTCCCCGCGCGGATTCCCCTGAAGGACACGGATCGAGATGGAACCTGAAGAGTACCCCAAGATGCGCCGCCTGGAGGACACCTACTGGTGGTTCGTGGGGCGGCGCGAGCTGGTGCGGACTCTTCTGGACGAGCGGGTGCCGCGAGGGGCTTCCTACCTCGACATCGGGTGCGGCACCGGCGCTATGTCTCAGGAGCTGGCCGCGCGCGGGACGGTGACCTCGCTCGATTTCGAGCACGCCGCCCTCCATTTCGCCCGCACGCGGGGCCTGACGCGGCTGGTGCAGGCGAGCGCGGAAACCCTCCCCTTCCCCGACGACGCGTTCGACGCCCTGACCGCCCTCGACGTGATCGAGCACCTGGACGACGACCTCGCCGCCGCGCGGGAGATTCGCCGGGTGCTGAAGCCGGGCGGGGTCGCCATCGTCTCGGTCCCGGCGTTCATGTTCCTCTGGAGCGAGCACGACATCGCGCTCCACCACCGCCGGCGCTATCGTGCGGGGGAGCTCCGCGACCTGTTCCGGCGCGCGGGGCTGGAGGTGGAGCGGGTGAGCTACGTCATGACCTCCCTCTTCCCGGCGGTGGCGGCGGTGCGCCTGGCGCAGAAAGCCCTCGGATCGGACCGCAAGACCCTGGAGGCGGCGAAGACCACCCTCCCCGACGTGCCCGGCCCCCTCAACGGCGTCCTGACCGGCCTCCTGCGCGCCGAAGCGCAGGTCGTCCGGCGCGTCAGCCTCCCGTTCGGAGTGTCGCTGGTGGGCGTTGCAAGGAAACAGAAAACCGGAAACTGAGGCAGAGAACTCGCCCATAATGAGAAACTATCCAACTCCCAGTCCCCTCATTCCCAACCCTCCCATTTCCTGACTCCCCATCTCCCCAACTCCCCATCTATGTTCGATCCCGCATGGCTCCTCAGTCCCGCGCTGCTCTATCCCCTCTGGGAAGCCGCTCATCCCCGGCTGAGAGAATACACGCTCCGTTTCGAGCGCCTGCCCCCGGCCTGGGACGGCCTGACCCTCCTCTACCTCAGCGACAGCCACACGCTCCGGCGCGGACGGCGGGAACGCAACCTGACGCGTCTGCTGACGGGGCGGGAGACCGACCTGCTCTTCCTCGGGGGCGACATTGCCACAACGGAAGCGGGCTACCGGATCATCCTCGAGGCCGCGCGGGGAGTGACGGTCCGTCTGGGACGCTACGCTTCGTGGGGGAATTCGGAAAACCAGAAGATCGTCCACCGGGAGCGGCTCCAGGAGCTCCTCCGCGCGGAGGGGTTCACCATGCTGCTCAACACCCGCGACGTTCTGGAGCGGGAGGGAGTGCCGCTCGCCCTCTGCGGCGTGGATTGCCCCTACAGCGAGAAGGCAGACTTCCACGCCGCCCTCGACGGACTCACGGAGGACGTCTTCCGTATTCTCCTGATGCACGCGCCGGAGGGGCTGCTTCAGATGGGACGCCACCACGCGGACCTGATCCTCTCCGGACACACCCACGGCGGCCAGATCCGCATGCCTGGACTCCCCGCGTTCAGCCTCCACACGGACACCGAGGTGGACCTCGACCGGGGCGTGTTCGAGGGGGATGCCCTGCGCCGGTTCGACCCCGAATGCCCGGAGACGACCCGCCTGGTGATCGGATCCGGCCTCGGCACGAGCACCGCGCCGGTCCGCCTCTTCTGCCCGCCGGAAGCGGTCATGGTAACGCTGAGGCGTTGAGCATGGAGCGTTGAGCGTTGAAAACGACGGCTCTACCCCTTCTGTCAAGGGAAGATTCGGAATACTGACCGAAAGTTTTGCTCAAGTACTTAACGCTCAACGCCTAACGCCTAACGCTCAACGCTCTTAAAAGCCGTATTGGACTCCCCCGGCGACCTGCCAGGTGCGGAGATCGGTGGTGGCCCAGCCGTCGTTGTGGGTCCTCACCTCGCCCTCGCCGCTGCTGTACTTGCCCTCGGTAAAAAGGGTGAGCCGCTTCGACACGCCGTAGCGCACCCCGCCCTGCGCCTGCCAGCCCAGACCGCCGGGCTTGTACTCCTGCCGGTTCGGGATGCCGTTCACCCGGTTCTCCGGGTGGTGGATGTAATAGGCCGGCCCGACTCCCACGTACGGCTGCAAGCGCCCGCGAGGAAAAGAGGGGGTGGGCTTCCCCAGCCACCGGTAGAGGAGCACCAGCGCGAGGGTGTTCACGCCATGGGAGATATCGAACCGCTGCACCCGGTTCCCCAGCCGCTCTGACCCGGCGACCGGCGCGCCGTTCCAGGTACCGGAGACCGGCACGACCTCGTCCACCTTCGCGTACACCTTGTAGTGGACGAAATCCAGCTCCACGCCCCAGTTCGGGCTCTTCTCGGAGTAACCGCCGAGCTTCAACCCGTAGTACGGGGGGGATTCGAAGTTTTGCGCGCCCCAGCTCACGTTCTGGAAGGTGGCGTCGGTGTTCGTGCTCGGCTGCACCACGCGGAGGTCGCTGTCCTGGGTCCGGGAGCCGCCGAAATAGACGGAGAAATAGGTTTCGGCGCGGGCGGACGCGGGGAGCGCCGCGAGGAGGGCGAGGGCCGCGATTCCGGCCCCGGCGCGCCCGAACCTCCGGCGAGAGGCGAGTCGAGGGATTCGGTTGAAGGTCACTGAAAATCCTCCATGAGATCTGAAAAGAACGTTGAGAGACGACTATTGTTGAAGCATTGGGTTCCGGGTTCAGCCTTTCCGGGTAATAGACACTGAAAGCGTAGGCGCACATCCATCGCCGCCTATCGGCGCTATTGGGACGAGCAATAGCCAGCATTTTCCTGAGATTATGGGCAAAATACCCGCCCGATTGCAGCGAAAGGCGACACCTTTCGAGGTCATTCGGATGAGAAAAAACCGGGAGGGGAAGAGATATGGACGAGCAGGCACGGAAGTCGCTCATGAAAGGGGTCGCCGCCGGGGCTGGGATCGCTGCCGCGTTGTATCTCGCGACCCGGAACCGCACGGATTACAGCTATCGCGGCAAAGTGGCGCTGATCACCGGAGGGTCGCGGGGCCTGGGGTTGGTGATGGCGCGGATGCTGGCGCGGGAAGGTGCGCGGCTCGTCCTCTGCGCGCGGGACGAGGAGGAGCTGGCGCAGGCGCGGGAAGAGCTGGCCGCTTCCGGGACCGAAGTGCTGGCCCATCCCTGCGACGTGGGCAGCCGCGAACAGGTGGAAGCCCTGGTGGGGGCGGCGCGAGAGCGTTTCGGCCCGGTGGACGTGCTCATCAACAACGCCGGGATGATCCAGGTTGGGCCGATGGAGCTGATGACCGAGGCGGATTACGAGCAGGCCATGCGGGTCCATTTCTGGGGGCCGCTCTACACCACGCTCGCCGTGCTGCCCGACATGCGGGAGCGGCGCGCGGGGCGCATCGTCAACGTCTCGTCCATCGGGGGGAAGGTCGCCGTTCCCCATCTCTTGCCCTACGTCGCCAGT
>JAHWJO010000353.1 GCA_019348365.1 Armatimonadota bacterium
GTTCCAGGGCGTGGGCCGTCCCGAACAGCTCCACAAGGAGCCGCTGGACTTCGAGTACGTCCACCCGACGCAGAGGAGCTACAAGTGAGGTAGTCGGTAGTCGGTAGCCGGTAGAACCCCTGACTTGATTCATCACGTATCGACTGCGATGGGGGTTCTACCGACTACCGACTGCCGACTACCATAAGGAACTCATCCATGGGCATTCTTCAGGACAAGGTCATCCTCGTCGCCGGGCTGGCGAATGAAAAGAGCCTCGCGTGGGGCACGTCGCAATCCATCGTCCGCGAGGGGGGACAACTCGTCATCTCCTGCCAGGAGGCGCTGCTGGGACGCGTGGAGCCCCTCGCCGCGAAGGCGGGGGATGCGCCCGTGTTCGTCTGCAACGTCAACTCCGACGAGGAGATCGCCAAGATGGCGGACGGCATCCGGGAGCGGTTCGGGCGGCTGGATGGGATCGTCCACTCCATCGCCTTCGCCCCCCGCGAAGCGCTGAAGAAGCCGTTCGTGGAGACCACCCGCGAGGAGTTCCAGATCGCGCTGGAGACGAGCGCCCATTCTTTGAACGCCCTCGTGGCGGGACTGCTCCCCCTGATGGAGAACGGCGGCAGCGTCGTCACGTTCACCTTCGACACCTATCATGCCTACCCGAACTACAACGTGATGGGGGTCGCCAAGGCCGCGCTGGAGGCGGAGGTCCGCTACCTCGCGTTCAACCTGGGCGAGCGGAAGATCCGGGTGAACGCCGTCTCCGCCGGGCCGCCGAACACGCTCGCGGCGCGCGGGATCAGCGGCTTCAGCAGCATGAAGCAGGACAGCGTCGAGCGCGCCCCGCTCGGCTGGGACCCCGACGACACCGGCCCCGTCGGCGATGCGACCGCCTACCTGTTGAGCGACCTCAGCCGCGCCGTGACGGGCACCGTGCATTACGTGGACGGCGGGACGCACATCTCCGGCGTTTAGCGCAGAGTTCCAGGTTCGGTTTCGGGTGAATGGAACACGGATCTCGCTGCGCTCGATACACGGAAACGACAGGATCAACGCGGATCAACCCAATGGAACCACAGATGAACACGGATGAACACAGATAAAGCTCTACAGATAAGCTCAATGGAACCGCCGATGAACGCCGATCACCCCACACCCGATCCCCACTTCCTCTTGTCATCTTGTCAGCGGTTCAGGGGTTGATCCGCGTTGATCCTGTCGTTTCCGTGTATCGATCGCAGCGAGATCCGTGTTCCATTCACCCGAAACCGAACCTGCCACGTTGATCTTTGAACCGAATTCGAGGGTGTTAAGGCCGCGACGAGACATATTACGCACAAATTTTTGGTCTGGCGGCAGGCGGGGCCGAACGTGAAGGGCAGGATGGTGCCCTACACCGCCGAGAACGTCTCGCCGGACATGTCGTTCCTGGAGATGCTCGACGTGGTGAACGAGAGCCTCATCCGCCGGGGCGAGGACCCCATCGCGTTCGATTCCGACTGCCGCGAAGGGATCTGCGGGATGTGCAGCCTGATGGTGAACGGCGTCGCCCACGGGCCGGAGCACGGCACGACGGTCTGCCAGCTCCACATGCGCTGCTTCAAGGACGGCGACACCATCGCCATCGAGCCTTGGCGCGCGCAGGCCTTTCCCGTCGTCAAGGACCTCGTCGTGAACCGCAGCGCCTTCGACCGGATCATCGCGGCAGGCGGCTACATCTCCGTGAATGTCGGCGGCGCACCCGATGCGAATGTCATCCCTATCCCCAAAAACGTTCAGGAGCGGGCGATGGACTCCGCCGCGTGCATCGCGTGCGGGGCGTGCGTGGCCCAGTGCAAGAACGCCTCCGCCGCGCTCTTCCTCTCCGCCAAGGTCGGCCACCTCTCCCGGCTCCCGCAGGGGCAGGTCGAGCGGGAGCGGCGCGTCGTCCGCATGATCGCGCAGCACGACGCCGAAGGGTTCGGCAACTGCTCGAACGAGGGGGAGTGCGAGGCCGTCTGCCCGAAAGAGATCTCCATGCTCGACATCGTGGCGATGCGGAAAGAGTACATGCGGGCAAACCTTGGAAAGAGGGAGGAAGCGTGAGGACCCCCCTCCCTGGAACCGGCGAAGGGGAGCCGCTCGTCGTATGAGTGCATCTTCTCTTCCCGCCGCGCTGCCGGCGTTCCGTCTCCTGGAGGAGCGGGAGCGGTCGTTCCGGATTACGCCATCGCTCGCCGCCCCCCTGGAGCGGGTGCGCCGAATTCTGCGGGACGAGCTGTCGGAGGAGCCGGTGGAGTCACTGACCCTCGCGCGGGCCGGGCTGGTGCTGGCTTCGGCGGGAGAGGGGGAGTCCCCTGCTCCCGAAGGGGAGTTCCCTGCTCCCGAAGGGGAGTTCCCTGCTCCCGAAGGGGAACGCATGGAGGACCGCCTGATTCCGCTCGCGGCGGGCGTGGAGATGATCTATCATGCGCTGACGGTGCAGCAGTCCGCCCTTCACCCCGGTGAGGCGGCGGACCTCTTCGGGATCCTCTCTCAGGATCTGGTGCTGTCCCGCGCGCTGGATCTTTACACGCGGGACGGCGATCCTCGCGTTATGGATGCCGTATCGAGGGGCGCCGCTCACCTGTGCGAGGCGCTGATGGCGGACCATGCCGGGGAGCCGCTCGCGGTGTCTCTGGGGTGCCTGTGCCGATTCCATGAGGAGTGCGCTCGGATCGGCGCGGCCGCTTCCGGCCAGGGCGAGGCGAAGGAGCGGGAGCGCGCGCAGCAGGTGCGGGAGGCTTTTCAACTTTCTCTGGAAGCGAGGAAGGAGAATTCCCCCTTCCTGGCGAACAGGCATGAGAAACACCCTCGTCCGCTGGAGGAGTTCCTGCGCCGATGGCCTTCTGCTCCGCCGGAAACGATGTTAGAATGAATGGTAACGTTGGGATGATCTCATAAGAACGAAGAGAGCGGTTCGTCTCGAATGTGCATTCTTATCATTCCGGGGATTTCGGGTCCGGGAAGTACCGGCGCCCTTTTATTACTCCTGAGCACCCCTCACGTATAAAGTCATGACCGATCACAACGGTTCGGACAGAAAGGATGTCTGCGGATGAGGATCCGCCTTCTTCGTGCGCATACCGCCACCTTCGCCCTTGCGGCGGGCCTGACCCTGAGCGGGGCCGCCTTCCTGGGGGGATGCGGTGGCAGCAACGAAAATATTCTGAATGGCGATAATAACGGCACGCCGGGCGTCCCGGCGGGACAGAATCAGCCGATCGGCATCTCCATCCGGTCTGCGACCGGCAGTAACATCTCCAGCATTGAAGTGGGAGAGACGGCGACCCTGCATGCGGCGGCGGTGGACATCCTGGGCCAGGAGGTGCGGGGCATCAAGGTCAACTGGTCCGCTCTGGATCCGGAGGTCGTGCGGATCGTTCGGAAGCTGAACGACGGCGACATCCAGGTGCGAGGGGTGAAGACCGGCAGCGGGCGGATCGTTGCGGTGTTTGGCAACCTCCAGGAAACGATCGATCTCTCCGTCGTCCCGACCGGCACCGGCACGACCACGGCCACCGGTACGGGTACGACCACTGCCACGGGAACTACGACGGCCACGGGTACCACCACCGCGACCGGTACAACAACGGCGACCGATACCACGACCGCAACCGGCACGACGACCGCGACGGGCACGACCACGGCCACCGGTACGGGTACGACCACTGCCACGGGAACCACGACAGCGACGGGCACCACCACCGCGACCGACACGACGACCGCGACCGGTACGACCACCGCCACGGGGACGACAACGGCGACCGATACCACCACCGCGACGGGCACGACGACGAGTGAACCGCCGCCTCCGCCTCCGCCCCCGCTCTAACAGCGCATGATTGCGTTACAAGAAAGCCCCTGATCTGCTCAGGGGCTTTCTTGTTTGACGCTATTGAGAAGTCTGTGGAGGTGCCGAGATGGAAGCCCTGTGGAGGTGCCGCGACTGAAGTCGCTCCTGGGGGGCTTCGCCGAGCGTCCCTCCGGGACGCCTACTCGCAGCAACGTTGTACCGTATCCCACAGGGACACTCGGCCGGAGCGCAGCGGAGGCTCCACAGGAGCGAATTCAGCCGTGGCATTCCCCATTTTTTAGTGTTCAGGCCCGATCCCGTTGTATCCCTCACTCCACTTTCGTCTCTTCCTCTTCTATTGTGCCCCTCACCCCGGCCCACGAGGGGGAGACTCTGGGGCGGGCGTGAAGGGTCTGAACCGTCTCCATCTGAATGGAAATCCCAGGTTCGGAGGGAACGTCCTCCGCAGAGAAGACAACCCCCCCGTTCTGGAAGGGGCTGAAGTCGTGTGCCGGCTCTGCTAGGGCTTGCCCCAGTCCTTCCGGAGCGCGCCGTAGGTCGTCTCGCGCCCGTGCTCCAGCCGCACGAATCCCCAGCCCTGGCCCACTTCCACCCGTTCCGTCCCCAGACGCAGGGGAGCCGGAGAGTGGGCTGGATCGAGCATCCAGTAGTCGAAATAGCCGTCTCCCGTCACGCGCACGGTGTACCGGCCCTCCTGCATGAGGGCGGAGGTGGTTTTGATCTGACGGTGAGGGCGGGCGGGCTCGTGGCAGGCGGCGAAGAGCACCTGTGTCCCCTGCTTGCAGAGCCGCCAGGCATGTGTACCCCGCTGCCGTCCCCGCCCCCAGTGCGCTTCCACTCCCCGCCCGCTTTCGCCGGAGGTGTGCACCAGCGGCCCCGTATCCGTCCGCCACTCGACCTTCCACCGCGCCTCCAGGGGCAGGGCGACTCCGGCGCGCGGGAAGGAAGACGGCTGGATCGCTCTCAGCAGGGGGGCCTCTATGGACCACTCCACGCGGTGAGTGAGGAGGTCGGCGACGAGGAGAAGGTCCAGCACGTATTCGGCGCAGGCGGCGAGGGTGCGGCGATGGTGAAGGGAGTCCCCGCCCGAGATGGAGCGCACGAGGATGGGGCCTTCGGCGCTCTCCATGTCGATATCGCCGTCCGAGGGCTGGCAGCCGGACCAGACCGACTCTCCCACCGATACCCGTACGGAATCCAGCCACGGCATCAGCGTGTCCCACCAGTTTTCATGGGAGGTCATCGCGGCGCTTCCTCTCGGCCTTGAACGTTGGGTGTAGGTTCCCGCGAATGATGATCCTTGCCGAAAGAATCGGGTAAGCGTCAGGCGTAAAGGCTTACCTCATTCTTTTGTCAATCTCCATAATTCGCGGGCAACAACGGCACGCATATCCTGATCGAAGTCGAACGGATCGTCCTCCGGCGACTCCACCCTCAGCCCGACCAAATCAGTAGAACTCAACGAAACTTACGCATAAGCCTGTACTGCACCCCAAAAGTTGGACACGGAATTGCCGTTCCTTACTGAAGGGT
>JAHWJO010000039.1 GCA_019348365.1 Armatimonadota bacterium
GGATTTGTGGGCGGCGACGCGGGCAGGTATATTGAGAACCGGCTATGGGACGAAGGAGTGCCCTCCGAATTCGTCCACATTCAGGAACCGACCCGGACCAATATCAACGTCCAGAACGCCGTCGGGGACCCGCCGACCCTCCTCCACGAACGCGGCCCGACCGTCACCCCGGAGGAGATCGATGAATTCCAGCGGAAATTCTGCCGCCAACTCCCCCGCAGCCATTTTCTGGTGATCGGAGGGACGCAGCCGCCGGGGACTCCGGAGGACTATTACACGACTCTGCTCAACGAAGCGCGGGATCATGGCGTACGGTGCATCCTCGATATCGACGCGCCGAACATGCAGCGGGGCCTGGCCGCCCGGCCATATATGATCAAACCCAACCACCAGGAGACGGAGCGGATCCTGGGCCGTACCCTGACGGTGGAGGAGCTCCCGAACGCGGCTAAAGAGATCCGCGACCGTTACTCCATCGACCTGGTCGTGGTCTCGATGGGGAAGCACGGGGCCATCGGAGTGACCGGCGAGGAGGTCATCCACGCCTGCACCCCCGATATCCAGCCGGTGAGCACCATCGGCTGCGGCGACTCCATGGTGGCTGGAATCGTCCACATTTTGAACCGGTACGGTGCGTTGGAAGAAGCGATGCGGTACGGATCGGCGGCAGGCGCGGCGACCGCCCTGACGAACGGCGCGGAGATCGGCAAACGGAAGGACATCATGTCCCTGCTGGATCGGGTGAAAACCGAGCGATGGGAGTGACGGCGTGAAACTCGACGAATTCAGAAAAAGGGTGTTCCAGGAGTTCGGGACCGATCTGAACAACGCAACGCCCGCCAACGTTCGCGATTTTCTCGACCGCATGCAGTTGAGCGACTTCGCGACCCAGCGCGCCCAGAATCCCCGCGTCTCCCTGAACGACCCCAGCCGTTCCTACGAAGAGATTGTCAAAGATACATTTGCAAAGATCCTGAAGCTCCCCGCCGAGGAAGCCGTCCCGCTGCTCTGGGTCATCGCCTTCGAGCTCTCCTTCTCGGTCATCGAATACCAGTATGGCGAGGCGCTGGAAACCCTCTTCCAGAATTTGGATTAGAGAATCCCTTCCTCAGGGAGAACTTCATGTCGGCCCCTCGCCTCGAATGCATTCCCTGTACCGTCTGTAATAGCTTATCCTTTGACATTATCTGCTCGGCGCGTGAGGTGGAAGTGCAGCAGGAGTTCCTCCGTATCTTCCATCGCCGCCGCCTGATACCGGGTTCCCCACCCTCCGCGCTGGAAGAACGCGCCGACTTCACCCAGGATTACCCGACCGACATCGTCGCTTGTCGGGAATGCGGCCTCGTTTTCCGCAACCCCCGGCCAACCCCCGAAGCGATCCGGCGGATGTACGCACAGGATCAGTACGACCCCTCCCGCCTGGAAGCAGTGTGGGACTCCCAGGTGGAGTTGTATCGCCCGAAAGCACAGACCCTGGCGCGATGGCTTCCTCCCGGATCAAGCGTGGTGGAGGTGGGGAGCTTCGTGGGCGGGTTCCTCAAAGCGGGGCAGGGGCAGGGCTGGGCGATGCAGGGGGTGGACCCCGGCGAAGAAGTGTCGGCGTTCTGTGAGGGGAAGGGCTTCCCCGTTACACGGGGCACCCTGGAAGACCTGTCGTTGACCGAAGGAAGCGTGGATGGCCTGGCGATCTGGAACACGTTCGATCAGATTCCTGAACCCGATCCGACTCTCGCGGCGGTGCGGCGGCTCCTGCGGCCGGGCGGGGTGCTGGCGCTTCGGGTCCCCAACGGGGAGAGCTTTCGATGGGGAACGGAGGGCATCCACCGGCTGCACGCCATGAGGGGTCCTTTTCGGGCGCTGCTCGGCCCGTTGTTGAGCCTCATGGCCTGGAACAATCTTCTTTTTTTCCCGTATCTCCATGGCTATTCGGTGCGAACGCTCGACCGGCTGCTGTGCCGATACGGGTTCCGGCGACGGTGGATCGTGCCCGATACGCTCTGTCGCCTCTCAGACGACCGGACGAAATCGTGGGCCGCCGGGGAAGAGCGCCTGTCCAAAGCAGCCACCCGGATCGTTGCGCGGGTGCAGGCGTTGAATCCCGCCGGCCCGCTGACGTTCTCCCCCTGGCTGGATGCCTATTACGTCAGGAGATGAGTATAATTCTAACCTGACGTTGAACACAGGATTGGTGTTGAGACATGGGATGTTAAGAGCCTCTCCGAAAAGTGTAGCGCCCGCGTCTCGCGGGCGTGCCGCCGGGACGGCGGCACTACGAGGGGCCGTCCGAACAACAGAGATACAGCCGAGGGAGTCCTAAGATTTCAGGAGTTTTCGGAAAGGCTCTAAAAAATCCCGGCGGGAAAAACCGGGCGGTTCATGGCTGGATACGAAATGTCGGGCAGGGGTACACAACGTCTGATGATACAACGCCGGGCGGGATTCCGTCCGATTACTCTTTGGGCAACCCGTCCTCCCCGAATTCGATCCTCCGGCCCGTATCCGCTGATCGGCGCGCGGCCTCCAGCACGGCGACGGCGCGGCGGACCTGCTCCGGCTTGACGGCCAGTTCCTCGCCTTTGAGCAGGACATCGGCGATGTTCTGGTAGAACTTGCGCCAGTCGCCGGGAATCGTGTCGAGCGTCAGGTTCATCACCATCCCCTCGATCTCGGTCTGGACCCGCGCCCGGTGCTCCTCCGGCCAGCGCGCCTTCTCGATCTCCTTCCGGTTCATGGCGGCCTCCTGTGGGTCGAGCCCTTCCTTGACCAGCGTGCCTTTCTCGCCCATCACGTACCACCGGGGCTTCCCGAGACGCGCCCGGTTCGTGATCTCCACGGCGTACATGAGTCCGTTCCGGAACCGGATCTGGCAGCGCGCCCAGCTTTCGATGTCCGTTTCGGGGTGCTCGAACTGCGACACGGCCTGGACCCACTCCACCGGGGAACCCCCGAGCAGCAGCGCCTGATCGACCAGGTGCGCGCCCCAATCGTAGAGGATGCCACCCATCTGCTCCCGGATTCCCCGCCAGCTCCGGGGCGTGCCGTAGCCGTAGATCCCCCCTTCGATGTTGAGGGGGCGGCCCAGTATCCCCGATTCTATCGCCTGCTTCACGGTGAGGTAATCGCCGTCCCAGCGCCGGTTGTGAAACACCGAAAGCAGCTTCCCGGTCCGTTCCGCCGCCGCGATCATGTCGTCGCACTCGCGGACGGTGAGCGCCATGACTTTGTCCACCACGACGTGCTTTCCGGCATCCAGCGCCTCTACGGTGAGATCGCGATGCGTGCTATGCGGCGTGGCGAGCACGATGAGATCAATGTCGGGATTGTTGAACAGCTCCGAGGGCTGCTCATAGGTGCGCACGCCCTGCTGGGTTTCCGCCTGCGCCCGGCGCTCCGAGTCGCGCGTGGAGATGGCGGCGAGCTCCAGCCCGTCCGCCAGACCAACCAGATAGGAGTGGAAGGCCCGTCCTGCATAACCGTAACCGACGATACCGACTTTTACGCGGGAAGCTTCTGAAGCCATGAGGTTCCTTTCGAGGGAAATAGTCTACCTATTCATCTTCCTATGATTACGCGTTCAGGCGTAATCCCTCCTCCCCGAATCTCTCCCTGCACCGTTTTCTTTTTCAGCCGGTAAAGAAGCGGCCCGACTAAAACGTTGGATGTGAGTACCCGATGAATGAATTCGCCGGATCCTCCCGCACTTCACACTCAACGTTAAACTCTCTTTCGGGGGAGGGAAACCGGGCTGCCGGCATAAAAAATCCCCGCAAACGGCTGCGGGGATGAGAAGTCGAGTTATACAAAAGAAGAGTTTAGCCGGGCCGCTTCTTCACCGGCTCATCCGTTGCGATCGGATCGTAAGCCCACCGGAAGGCTGTCTGGAGCTCCAGCGAGGGCAGGGCGGGGTCGGGCGCGACTCCCATGCGGCTGGAAATCTGCGTCCCGTCGGTGCCGAGAGATCGCCCGTACTCGTTTTCCAGGGCCGCTTTCCCTTTCGCCACCATCAGGCGCGTCTCCAGCAGATCGTTGGCGCGAACGATAAATTCCCCTTCCTTCACCACCGCCATGTGGCCGGAAGTCAGGACCTTGATCCCGTTCCCGCCCCCCGGCACTTTAGCAAAGACTTCTCCACGCACCAGCCGGATCACCCAGTAGGGGGCGCCGCTCTGCGGGGAGCGGATCGGCACGATCTCGGTCTCCTCGTTCATGCGGAGTTCCAGGCCGCCGTCCAGCGCCAGCGCCACGCGAGAGCCTTCGCCGCTCCGCACGCTCTGGTCGAGCCGCACGGGCGCATCGAGGGGGATGTTGACCCAGTCGATCTCCTCATCGGTGCGGGTCTCGGCCACGCCCGCGACCTGCCGCAGCCGTGCGGAAGCGGACGTTTCGAGGCGGTTCGGAGCGGACATCACGATGGAGGCCTTCTCGACGGGAGCCGTCGGCTCGGTCTTTCCACGCTTCGCTGCGGGCTGCTTTGCGGCAACCCGGCTCGACTTGAGGATACCGGCGAGGGCGCTTTTCGCTTTCAGGGCAGGCGGGGAGGGGTGCGAGGTGACGGTGGGTTCAACGGCGGCGGGAGGCGCAGCGCTCGGGAGCTGAGGCGCGATTGCCGGAGCCGGGACGTTCTTCTCTTCCGCACTAGGGTTGAGCGCCGGTTTGAAGACTGGGGGCGTTGCCTTGCGGGTTGCTTCAGGCCGCCTCTCCGGGATCGCGGTGACGGAAACCGGGGGCGGGGTGGAAGCGCTCCGGTCCGAGGAAACGGCATCTTTCAGAGGGGAATCCGAAGGTGGCGCCGAAGCGACGGAGCGAGTCGTTGAGGAGAGGTCCGCCGGGCCATTCTCCCAGGGTCTCAGTCCTGAGGTGAAAGCCGCAATACAGGCCACCGCCGCGACCGCCCATCCCACGCGAGGGGAGCGGGCCAGAGTGGGGAGGGAAGGGAGTCGGAGGGAGAAGGCGCGTCGTGTGGGACGGAACGGCTCTTTCTTCAGCGCCGCCATGACGAGATCCGGCAAATCCGGCAGCGGCTCAGCGGTGGGGGAGAACGCCGCGCTCAAAGAGTCGTGGAGACGCTCCATGTGCCCGTACTCCGCGCGACATGCATCGCACCCGGAGAGATGGCGATGCAGCCGGACGCTCTGCGCCGAATCCAGCTCGCCGTCCCAGTAGGCGCTGATCCACCGTTCAAACCGATGACAACCGTTCACGTTTCCCCTCTCTATATTGAGCGATCCCATTATACGGTCCCGTCGTCTCCTGCAACGGTTCCGACTCTTTATCGTACAAATATTGAATTAATTAAACTCTTCGCGGAGCAGATCGTACAGCATTTTTCTCGCGCGATGGATGCGGATCTCCGCATTCTTCACCGAGATCCCCATGATCGCCGCGATCTCCTTATAGGAGAAGTCCTCCAGGTACCGAAGGACAATCGGCACCCGGTACTTCTCGGGCAGATTTTTCACCGTTTCAAGAAGGAGCTCGCGGGTTTCGCTGTTGAAGGCGGCTTGCGCCGGACCGGGGGAAGAATCGGGCAGTTCCAGCGCCTGTTCACTCAGGTGACTGAACGGCACGACTTCCCGCGCCCGCCGGTTCGCCTTGATCCAGTTGATGCACCGGTTGGTGCAGACCTTGTACATCCAGACCGGAAACCGGTAGCGGCTGTCGAACCGCCCGAGGACCCTGTACAGGTGGATGAAGCACTCCTGCGTCAGATCCTGCGCGTCATCGCGGTTGCCCGTCCAGTAGTACGCCAGGCGATAGATGCTCGTCTGATACCGGGCCATCAGCACCCGAAACGATTCATCGCAGCCGGCCAGCACGCGCTGGACGAGGGTCTCATCTCCGGGGAGGGTCGACGCTAAACTCAAGCTGGTGTCCTGTATCTTCATAACCTCATACAGAGCATGCGGACAGAAACCTACACTCGACACCGGGATCCCTCGACGGCATCCCGGCGATGCGGCCGCTCCCCTCGCAGCACCGTCGATATCTCTTGGACGACAGGAGAGGCATCCTCGTTCCGTTATCCCCCGACCGCTTCGCGGGGCGAGTCGGACTCGAGGGCATGGGTACGCAGAAGGGCGGTGGGATTGGCCTGGATGGCGTTCGCGATTTCGAGCAATAACTGGCGAACGGGAGGATCCATGGATTGGGAGGCGGCGGCGATGGCCGCGGTGGTCGGGTCCGGTTCGGCGGCGCGGCGGCGCTGTTCCGCCAATTCCTGCACGGAAGACCTCAATTCGTCCATCAGGCCCCGAAGCTGATCGGTGCGACGGAGCAGGGTGGAGATCTGGTCGGAGGAATCTTCACTCTGCCAGGAGTCCCGGAAGAACGTGGGGGGCGAGACCTCCAGAGTACGAGCGATCTTTTCCAGCAGGTCGAGTCCGATCCGCCGCTTGCCGGTCTCGATCTGGCTGATGTACACATCGGTATGGCCGATCATTCGGCCCAGCTCGTTCTGAGTGATCCCCCGATTCTCCCGCATCTCCTTGATGCGGGCGCCGATCACGCTGTTCAGGTCCAACGTTGAGTGTCCTCCTGTCCTGGCCTTCCGAAACCTATCCTCTCTTCGACGGTCGAACGGGGACTCCTCCCGGTGTTCGAGGGTAGGCGCGCCATTTTTCTTCCGTTGACCTGTCACCGGTGACGAGCGTCGTGTCATAATTCGGGTGGACGGAAGGAGTCCGGAATCGCCCTCTCCGCCGATACGGAAGACGGGCGGGCTTCCCGCACCCGTCCAGCGAGACAGGATCAACGGTCATGAAGGAGAGGCAACACGCGATGCCGGATGAGCCGGAAGACGAGCGAGAACGGATGGTCGAAGATTTTCTCCAGGGCGGCCCCCGGTCGGAAGAGTGGCGGCAGTGGCGCGAAGCTCTGGAGAAACGTCTCCTGAACCTGAAACAGCAGCGGAGCGAAGGGGGAGAGGGGGTGGATTCGAGCGCGCTGGACGGGATGATCGAGGAGACGGAGGCTCAGATCAACGCCCTGGCAACCGAAGAGATCATCAGCGAATTCGTCGAATCCGAGATCGAGCTATCGCTCAACACCATTGAGCGCGAAGAGGAGACCGGGGGATTCGGGGGATTCGGCGAAAACGGCCATGAAGAATAAAAGCCGTGTCGGATGCCCGAAGTCCCTTTATTCCTCGACCAGATGACCCTGAGCCACCCAGCGGCGATGGCTGTCGAAGGGGAGAACGCAGGTGACGAGCGTGATGCGGCTGTCTTTCGTGTTTCTCAACGGCTTTTTATAGCTCGTACGGATCTCTTTGGACCAATCGATCACGTAGGTGTGGCGGTCCTTTGAGGTGATCACGTACACTTTATCCCCCGGCTTGACTTTGGGAAGATCGGCGAAGGTCGCATCCCAGAGGTTACGGTGCGCTCCAATCACGCAATTCCCCGCGCCCCCCGCGCCTGCCGATCCGGGCAGATGACCCGGCCCGATCACCAGCTCCCACTTGCCGGCCCCTTCGATCACGACAGCGTCCACGCCGATGGAGGGGATCTGGACGACGGATGTTTCCCAGGCTTTTCGAGGCGGGGTCTTCTTCGGGGGCTGGAGTTCGCGGTCCTCGCGCAGTTCGGTGATCAGCCGCTGCTCTCGCTTCTTTTCAAACTGCAATTTTGCCTGGGTCTGCGTCCAGCTTCCGTAAGCCCGCATCCCGAACGGGAGCGTGCCGAACAGGAGAGCCAGGACGATTCCGAGGTTTGCCAGCCGGTTCAGGCGTTGACGTGTCACAGGAGTCATAGGATCGTGAGTCGCTTGGGAAAAGATAGAATAAATTGTGAAGAGCGGTGCGCGCAGGCTGTCAATACGCGGAGGCAGGGGTTAACAGACCCTCACGCGATGGTATATGCTTACGAGGCCGGAACAATGAACAGAATTGAAAACGTGCGGTTTACACACGTCGCCGGGGGAGCTTCCATGCTCCCGACACCAGCACATGGGTAAACCGCACGTCTGCTGAAGGAGATTAATCCTCTCGCTTGCGGAGGAAACCTTTCAGCGCCACCGAACCCATGGCGAGACCGCCGCTGGCGAGCATGAGCAGACTCGGATCCCATCCGGTGGTCGGATACGCGTAAGCGGTCGCAGCGGGATCCGCCGGATCCGCGATGACGGTGGTCTGATCGGGGGTGACGATTGTGGTGGTATCCACCTGAGCCACTGCCGGGAGGCTTAACACTAACCCTGCAGCTACGACTACAGAGAAGAACGTTCTTTTCATCTCGATCCTCCGTTGATAAGAACGGGTCCGTTCGTCCGCGCTGCCGTACTGGCCGGCTGCCGAAAGAAGCGTGCCGTTGCCGATTTTCTTTCCAAGGTCATTGTACCCAAAACGCACTCTATTTGAAACCTCCACCGGGATAACGCTCCCTTCCTCGACGAGAATTTTCAGTATCGGGAAAGAAACCGACCCTTTATCAACCAGTAAATCCTACAGTAAATCGCATTACCCTAAAGAAAACGAGCATGAAGAAGACTCGGCGTTACGCTCATCCGGTCTCTTCATGCTCGTTTTCGCTTCAGGCTCATCATCCCTGCTGTGGGCTCCCAGCCAACGGGATGCCGCTTGGGGGAGTCCGAACCCCATGCCTTAATCGTATTCTTTGAACATCTTTTCCCCCGCTCTGAAATTGGTTTCGAGCTGCCGCTGGTAGGTTTGTTCCACTCGGGGATCGTCGAACTCGTTCCACATCTGATTGGGGAAGATGGTCTGGGACATTTTCAGCGCCTTGGCGTGGGTGTCCGCGAAGATCCAGTTGTGGCGATTCTGATGAGACTGGAATGAGCTCAAACCCTGACCCGCAAGACCGGCGCAGTCGCCATTGATGCACCAGTCCCCGAGGTCCGGGTAGCCCGCACGCGATTCGAGGATGATGATCAGGCACGCCGGATCCTTGATTTCCGACTGCTCCCGGGGTCGCTGCGCGTCTCCAGGGCAAGGCCGGGCTTCATGGAAGTAACCGCCGTTGTAGGCGTAGGACGTGGCGATCTTGCGATTCGGGAACTGCCGGTTCGATTCGTCGCCTTCCACGCCGACGATGTTGTTTCTCGACCAGATATGCTCGTTGGACGGGCACTGCCAGGCCTGGAGGCTCTTGACGTTCGAGTCGAGGGCGCGGCGCCAGGTATACGTGGACCCGTGATTGTCCGCGCAGGCCGCTTTCGCCTGACCGCCTTGCGGGAAGCGGTTCATGGGATAAGCGCCGTCCCAGTCACCCACGTACATCTCCAGCGCGAGGCCGAGCTGCTTCATATTGTTCAGGCAGGAGGTGGCGCGAGCCCGTTCCCGCGCCTGAGCGAAGACGGGGAAGAGGATGGCGGCGAGGATGGCGATGATGGCGATGACCACCAGCAGCTCGATCAGGGTGAAACCCCGACGCCTGTTCAAATGCTCGTTTCTCATATCGGCTAACCCCTCTCTGGGCAGATGAGTAAGTGTACAGCGGTTCGGGACGCCCCCGATTTATAAGGAATTCTCTCCCTGTGTGGAGATACGAGGCAGGGAATGCCCCTGACTGTATATCCCATCACAATTATATACCGGACAGGCTCGAAATCCACAATTTTTTCACAAGCGCAGCGCAAAAGCACTTGAGACACGGATTTCAAGGGGAAAAACGGGACGCGATGGGGATGCCGGTCCTGCTTGGCCTCGGTATTTAGGAGGATGCGATTAAGAAGGTCCAGTTTGCATCCCCGTCCGTGGGGGATGCAGAGCTTCTGATGCCGGACGGTAGGACTGATGCTATTCCTTATATCTATTATCCATAGATCATGGAATTCAAACGTGTTTCATCCGGATCAGGCCTGTCCCGGACCTGTCCCGGAGCGGTTTAGACGGCCACCCATCCTCCTCTCGACCGTACAAAAAAGCTCCTTCACGAATGAGTGAAGGAGTATTCGACATCCTGTGGTTTTATCGATTTCTTGAATCGGTACCGTTAGGTTCCGACTCTCCAAATGCACCCGTCACTCTTTTCGAGGCGAAGAATCTGCGTAGCGGGTTGGGGAAACGCAGATTCTTCGCTTCACTCCTATCCGCACGTTGACCGGAGAGAGTCTGATTGACAGGTACAACAAGCAGATGGGGATATCCGGCCCGGCAAGCGTTTTGGGCTGAAGATCCTCATAGGATCCAAGTATCATTTGCGCCCGAAATCAAGGGCTCGGATCGCGCCAGTCAGATGATGCGCTGCCGCGTGCACTTAAGACGTTTCGCGAAGGAACTCAGCATCAGCCCGCCGGTAGCCCCCGGACTTACTTCCAGCCCTTGGGGAGCGTGCGGTGGGCGTTGTCGTACCATCGCTGATCGTTGTAGTTCGGAGGAGTCAGGCCCGAGGAGTTGCGCCACATCTCTTTCGGCACCATGGTCTGTCCCATCTTCATGGCCTTGACGTGGGTATCCGCGAAGATCCAGTTCATCGTTCCCTGGTGGGTGTTGAACCAGTTGTCCTGAAGACTCGCCGGGCCGTCATCGAGGATCCAGGGGCCGATATCGGGGTTACCGGCTTTAGATTCGAGGATCATGATGGTGCCGACGGGGTCCGGGATGTCGGCTTCATTGACGGCCGAGTAATCGCAACCGGGCCGGAATTCCCAGAAGGGACCTCCGTTATAGGCGTAAGAGATCGGGTAGCGTCCGGTGTCGTCCATCCGGTCTCCCCGCTCATTCGAGGGGCACCGGTAGACATCCACGCTCGAGAGCGTGGGCTGAAGCGACGTTTTCCAGGTGTTCTTCGATCCGTCGAGAGAGCCGCACCCGCCGACCCGATGGGAGCTGTCCGCGTAGCGGTTCATCGGATAGTTATCGTCCCAGTCGGTCATGTAGGTCTTCATGCCGATACCGATCTGTTTCATATTGTTCGCGCAGCTCGTCATCCGAGCGCGTTCCCGGGCCTTGGCGAAGACCGGGAAGAGGATGGCGGCGAGGATCGCGATGATCGCGATGACCACCAGCAGCTCGATCAGGGTGAACCCCCGACGATTGCGAGCATCTTCGTATTTCATCTGATTTTCCTTCTCTGCGGGCGGGTGAATACTGATGCGGGAAGAAGAAGGCGAACTCCTTCGGTTGCGCCCGGTACAGGCTCTTCCGTCCATTCAGGTCAAATGAGTGGGGAACGTGATATTCCACTGATCTTATGGTACCTCCAGGGGACCCCTTCGATCAAGAGACACGAAAGAATCCTGCCGATTTGGGGACCGGCCCGGTCCCCAAATCGGCAGGATTCAGCAACTGTGAGATACCGTGCGACGATTATCTGGGTCACGAAAGGGTTGCGTTAGCCCTCCGGTTACGGAAAAGCCTTGCGGGCACCGAAGAGAAACGGCAGCGGCGCCCCCCGACGACCGGAAACGAATCGGTTAATACCCGACGGCTGCCACCCACGATCCGCCTACTGGTATTCCGGCGCGAGCAGTTTCTGCCGGATGGTATCGTCGTACCACCTTTGATGCTGCTCCGGCGTTCCTAGAGGAGCAATGCCCCCGATGATGTTGTCGTTGTTCCACATCTCTCTGGGGGACATCGTCTGTTGGATGGTCATGGCTTTGGCATGAGTATCTGCGAAGAGCCAGTTGCAGGTGGACTTGCCCCCGTGGGTCTGGAAATATCCCAGATTGCTCCCGTCCAGCTTCGACCGAAGCATCCAGGGTCCCAGGTCGGGGAATCCTCCCCGGCTCTCCAGGATGAAGATCTGGCCGACCGGATCTTTGATGTCGGCCAGGTTGCGGGGGTCCGTGCCGGCTCTGTGCCCGAAGAAGCCCCCGTTCACGCCATAGGAGTTGGGAAGCTTATCCTGGGGATTGGGCCAGGTGCCATTCGACTCATCGCCGTCCACTCCCGTCTGTTCCGCTTTTCTCCAGGCGTAGTCGTTGGAGGGGCACAGGAAGACGCCGTTGCTCTTCACCAGCGGGCGGAGGGCGCGTTTCCAGTTCCAGTGATTGGGTCCCCGGGGGTGCATCGCACGAGTCTGGGGGAAATCATCATCGTAATCCTGGAGGTACTGATAGAGACCCGTACCGAGCTGCTTCATATTATTCGAGCATGAAGTGGCGCGCGCCCGTTCCCGGGCTTTGGCGAAGACGGGGAAGAGAATCGCGGCCAGAATAGCGATAATGGCGATGACGACCAGCAGCTCGATGAGGGTGAAACCTCGTTGATCTCTTTTCATCTGTTTTTCTCCTGTAGAGAAAAGGCCGGACCCACCCGGTTGGCGGGTTTCCCGGACTATCATGTCAAAGCCCTTTCGGCAGGGGCTGTCCTCCTTTCCATGGTCCACCGGTTCACGGTGCCGGAGTTTGAAACCGGAGAGAATTCTCTTCGGTGGGATGGGGAGCGAGGAGACCGGCCGTTATTCGTCGGCAGAGGGGTACTCCAGGTATCCGCTTGTAGGTCCTCCGACCGGATTGCCCAAGATTACTCCCTCGATGTCCACGGGCTTTCTCGCACCCATGATTACGCCTTCTACAATGGTATTTCCACGACAGGGAGAGGATTCCTTCCGACCCCACGCCCGTTTTGTAAGACGGATGACAGCGGGTATCCAGATGGACTCCACGAACCCGAAATTTTTGCGATTGAGGCAAGAAAACTGATCCGTCCAGCGGTCGGCCCGGTTTCGATCCTCAACATGCGCGTTGTGGTATAGTAGGAATGAGATTCTGATACACATTTTCCGTTGAACGATGGGCATGAACTTTACTCTTGAACCACCGATGACCTATGACTCTGAACCCCTGGCCGATCCCCGCCCTAAAAGAAGTCTCCGTTCCCCCGGTGTCGTTCGCCGGAGGGCGCCGCGTCGCGATCATCGCCGGGCCGTGCGTCGCCGAAAGCCGGGAGCTCTGCCTTCACGTCGCCCGAACGATGAAGGGGATCTGCGACCGGCTGGGCGTCGGTTACATCTTCAAAGCGTCGTATGACAAGGCGAACCGCACGAGCCGCGAGTCGTACCGGGGTCCGGGAGCCGAGGAGGGGCTCGTGATTCTGGCGGAAGTGAGGGAGACGCTCGGAATTCCGACCCTGACCGACGTGCATGAAGTCGCACAGGTGAAATCCGTTTCGGAGGCCGTGGACGTGCTTCAGATCCCGGCGTTTCTCTGCCGCCAGACGGACTTGCTCTTCGCCGCCGGGGAGTCGGGCCGGGCCGTGAACGTCAAGAAAGGCCAGTTCCTCGCCCCCTGGGACATGAAGCACGTCGTGGAGAAAGTCCGCTCGACCGGCAATGAGCGCATCCTGCTCACGGAACGGGGGAGCAGCTTCGGGTACGGCAACCTGGTGGTGGATTTTCGGGGCTTCTCGATGATGCGGGAATTGGGATGCCCGGTGGTGTACGATGCGACCCACAGCCTCCAGCTCCCCGGCGCGGAGGGGAACGCCACCGGCGGCCTCCGGCGCTACGCCCCTGACCTGATCCGGGCGGCGGTCGCGGCGGGAGTGGACGGCCTCTTTCTGGAGGTCCACCCCGACCCGCCCTGCGCCCTCTCCGACGCGACGACGGTGCTCCCCCTGGATCAGGTCGAAGCCGTCCTGAAGCCTGCGCTGGAGATCGATGCCTTTGTGAAAGGGAGTCGGGGAGTTGGGGAGTGAGGGAGTTAGGAATAGGGGGAGTGAGGGAGTCGGAGGCGAGTCCACCGATGAAGAGCTGATCGCGCAGGGGCGCGAGATCCTGGACGATGGGCGGGCGGCCCTCGGCGCGATGAGGGATCGGCTCGACGCCGACTTCGCGCGGGCGGTCCGGCTCGTGCTCACCTGTCCGGGGAAAGTCGTCGTCACCGGGATGGGAAAATCCGGCGCGGTGGGCCGGAAGATCGCGGGGACGCTCTCCAGTACCGGCACGACGGCGGTGTTCCTCCACCCGGCGGAGGGCATCCACGGCGACCTCGGCATCCTCGCTGCCCCGGACCTGCTCATCGCCCTGTCGCAGAGCGGCGAGACCGACGAACTGCTCGCCCTCCTGCCCAGCGTGAAGCGGATCGGCGCGGGGATCATCGCCATGACGGGCGCGCCCGGATCGACCCTCGCCCGCTACGCCCAGGTGGTCCTCGATACTTCCGTTGAGAAGGAGGCGTGTCCCCTCAACCTCGCCCCGACGACGAGCACGACATGCCAGATGGCCCTGGGGGATGCCCTCGCCCTTTGCGTCATGCAGGCCCGGGAGTTCTCCGAGGCCGATTATGCCCTCTATCACCCCGGCGGCTCCCTGGGACGGCGGCTGCTGCTACGGGTCTCCGAGGTCATGCGAACGGGCGACCAGCTGGCCCTCGCGCCGCTTGGCGCTCCCCTCCGGGAGGTCATCTTCAAGATCACCCAGGCGAACGCGGGTGCGGCGGTGGTGGTGGACCCCGAAGGACGGATCGCCGGGATCATCACCGACGGGGACCTGCGCCGCTACCTTCTGCGCGGCGACCATGCCCTGAGCGATCCCGTCGATGCAGCCATGACCCCGAACCCGACGATCACCGCTCCTGATGTGCTCGCGGCGGAAGCGCTCGGCATCATCAACGACCGGGCGAACGCGACGGGCGTCAAAATCGGGGAAGTGCCGGTGGTGGATGCCGACCGCCGTCCCGTCGGCATTCTGATGCTCAAGGACATGGCCCGCGCCGGGATCATGTTCTAAAATGTGCCTCACTATGCAGGCACGATCCTTTGTGAAGTGCCTTACCCCTCCGGGCGGAATTCCGCGATCACCTCGATTTGACCCACGATATTGCGGTTGAATTCCGGCAGGTCTTCGGCAGGAATCCAGTACTCCTGCAATTCCGTGCTCCCGACGGTCTGGACTTCGTAACGGCGGAGGTAATCGGCGTTGACCTGAAACCGGGTGACGTATCCCACGTAGCCGGAGGCCTCATCTTTCGTGTTCCACTCCCGCGCGATTCTTGCGGCGTACTCCTCGTTGCACACGGGATAGAAGATCGGCTGGAAGGGAAGGCGGGGAGGGAATTCGCTGTATCCGCTTTCTCGAATCAGATCCATTTCCTTCTGTCCCACCGGGCGGTAGAGAGTGACGGCGGGATTTCTGGGAGACCCTTCCATTCTTCCATTCCTTCCAGATTATCCTATGACAGATGTTCGGATTACGTTTGGGTCAGCAGTAATAACATTAACGATCAGGAATAATTCTTCGGGTCAGGTGGGGCACTTGCGATGAGCCGTGCGCCCGGTTCGCTCTTCTAAAGCATTTAGAGGGTTCCCGCAGACCCGGCATCGCTTCTCACGAACTCTCTGCTCTTGCAGAATCCGCCGTTCCTCTTCGACCAGCCGGAATCGGGCGGCCTCGGCGGCTTTGGTTTCCATCCTCGCCCGCCAGATGATCTTTTCGCGGTCATTCTTCTGCTGCTCCTCTTTCCGCCGCTTCTCCTCCTGCCTCTGCCGAAGGAGTTCCGCCGCCGCGCTGCCGGACATTTGCCCCACCCCTTCACATGTGGCGCAACGCTCCAGCCATTGGCCCTCCCCTCCGCATCCGACACATGATTCGAGTCCCCGCCCTTTGCAGTCCGGGCAGATGATGAACCGGAAGCCCTTCTGGCAATCGGGGCAGTTCAGCCAGTCCGGGGGCGGCGGGGCGGGGACCGAGAACAGGACCTCCCGGCAGTTTCCGCAGAGGTAATCCGTCCCCAGGCTTAACGGCTCCGCAACAAACGTATTCTCCCTGCACTTCTGGCACACCACGATCATCGCGCCGCCTTCATGTCGGTCTCTCTTGTATGCTCCCATCCCCGCACACTAAAACCCGTAAGCAGGTGGTAATCGGGACACAGTCGGTTCGGACGCACCCTCGCCCTGCAAACGGCGATCGGGTACGCCCGAACCCTAGACATTTGAGCTTTGACTTTGGAGCTTGGACCGTCCCATCCCCAGTCCGCCCGCGCCCAGGGGGATGCCCCGCACCTTAACCATAATATCCTGATATCCGCTCTCGCGGT
>JAHWJO010000354.1 GCA_019348365.1 Armatimonadota bacterium
AATCTCATCGGCCTCGTGCCGGGGATGCTGGCGCCCACCTCCAGCCTGAACACGACCGTCGCCCTCGGCCTGTGCGCCATCGTCGCCGTCCATTTTTACGCCATCCGCGATATCGGCTTCAAGACCTGGGCTTCGCACTTCATGGGGGAGCCGAAGTGGCTCGCGCCGCTGATGATCCCCCTGCACATCGTGGGAGAATTGGCTCGCCCGCTCTCCCTTTCTCTGCGTCTTTTCGGTAATATATTCGGGGAGGAGACGGTCCTGGTGATCCTGGCCGGGATGTCGCCTTTCATCTTTGAACATATCCTGCAAATCAACGGGGTGCCGCTGCTGGCCGTCCCGATCCAGCTTCCGATGCTGCTGTTCGGGGTCTTCACGTCGCTCCTTCAGGCGCTGGTCTTCTCGATGCTCGTCTGCATCTACATCACCGTCACCATCGGGGAGCACCATGCCCACGAGCACGACGATCACGAGGCGCATGAGGCGCACGAGGGGGAGATCCTCTCGAACGCCGTGCCCGTTTAGATCGCCGGGTTCAAAACCTTATTTCTATCGTGTAGTCGTTCCACCCTCATTCCGCTTCCACACAGGAGAATTAAACAATGATTTATCTCGGATTACTCGCACTTGCAGTGGGCCTCGCTCTCCCGATTGCCGTCCTGTCCGCCGCCGTCGCGATGGGCAAGGTCGGTGTGGCCGCCCTCGAAGGCATCGCCCGTCAGCCGGAAGCCTCCAGCCGCCTCCAGACGGTCCTCATCCTTTCGATGGCCCTCATCGAGTCGCTCGTCATCTACGTCCTGCTCACCTTCTTCCTCCTGCAGGGCAAGCTGCCGACCCTCACCGCCGAACAGCTGAGTGGGATGCTTCGGTAATCTCGATCCACAGGAGCGCCGCTTTTCCCAGCGGCGCTCTCGTTTCATTCCTCCTCCGCAAGGGCTCGGGAACGCTGTTTTAGGGGCGGCGTTTGGGCGTGCTTCCTCTTCGCTCTCACCGGTCGCCCTGCGGATTTTCTGCGTGTTTCTTTCCTTTCTCATCCGGTCTCGTCCGTCAGGGTTTCCGCCGGGATACCGGAGGATCGGCCCCGTCCTGTTCCGACCCTCCCGATCTTCTGCCGATCTCATTAAAGGGGTCTCCCTTCGGAGCGAGGAATAGACAGGCTGGAGCTTATTCGATTGCACTATCGGAGACGACTATCCGTGAAACGGTATCTCACTGGACTGCTCGCGTTCGCCCTGGCTTCCTCCCCGAAGATCGTTCTCGCTGCCGCAGCCGAGGGCGGCGGGATCCTCAATATCGATCCCCGCGCGCTCGTCATCCAGATCTGTGGCTTCGTCATCCTCTTCCTCCTGCTCAAGAAGTTCCTGTTCGGCCCGCTGCAGAACGCCATGGCGACCCGGCGCGAGGAGATCCAGACCACCTACACCCGCCTTGAAGAGCAGCAGGACGCGCTCGGCCGGCGGCAGAACGACCTGGAGCGCCAGATCGCGGACATCGAAGCCGAGCGCCGCAACCGGATCCAGGAAGGCGCTAACGAAGGCCAGGCCTTGCGGGAAGAGATCCTTCAGGATGCCCAGCAGCAGGCGACTCAGATCATCGAGCAGGGGCGGCAGATGATCCGCATGGAGCAGGAGAAAGCCATCGCGACCCTGCGGGAAGAGATGGCCGACCTCGCCGTTCGCGCCGCCGAGCGCCTGATCGAGGAGAACCTGAACGAGGACCGGCACCGCCGCCTCGTCAGCGACTTCATCACGCGGGTGGGGAGCTAACCGATGCCGGATGTTCGCGTCGCCCGGCGGTACGCCGCCGCCCTCTTCAATGTGGTCGTGCGGGAGAACCTGCTGGACACGGTGGAGCGGGACCTCCAGAACATCATCGGAGTCTGGGGGGAGCACTCCCAGATTGATGAGACGATGGCGCATCCCCGGATTCCCACTCCCGTGAAGCAGCGCATCCTCCGGCAGCTGCTGGAAGCGCAGGTCAGCCCGATCACCCTCAACTTCCTGCTCTTCCTGCTGGATAAGCAGCGGCTCGACCTCCTGCTCGCAATCGAGCGGGAGTTCCAGCGGCTGTCGGACGAGCATCGCAAGCTCGTGCGGGCATACGTGACGACCGCCGTTCCTCTCCCCGAAGACCAGGCGGATCTGCTGCGGCAGCACATCAATCGCGAGACCGGCCTGAACGTAGTCCTCGTCCCGACCGTGGACCCTCGCATCATCGGCGGGGTGATCGTCCGCGTCGGCGACCGGCTGTGGGACGGCAGCATCCGGGGCTACCTCTCCGACCTCCGCCAAACACTTGCAGGAACCCGATACTAAGATTTGCAATTTGCGAATAAGGAGTTTACATAGATGGCAATCCGACCGGAAGAAGTTTCCGAGATCATCGCGCGGGAACTGGCGGGTTTTGAGAAACAGATCGAAGGCGTCGGCGTCGGCTCCGTCCTCCAGGTCGGAGACGGAATTGCTCGCGTCTACGGCCTCCAGGACGTCATGGCCGGTGAGCTCGTCGAGTTCGAGACCCACCACTCCGGTAATATCACCGGCATGGTGTTCAACCTGGAAGAGGACAACGTCGGCTGCATCGTCATGGGCAGCGTCACCCACATTCAGGAAGGCGATACCGTCAAGCGGACCGGGCGCATCATCGAAGTGCCGGTCGGCCCCGCGCTCGTCGGGCGCGTGGTCGATGCTCTCGGCATCCCGATCGACGGCAAAGGCCCCATCCTCTCCGACGAGTATAAGTACGTGCTGTCGAAGGCTCCCGGCGTCGTGGACCGCCAGCCGGTGAAAGAGCCGCTCCAGACGGGCCTGAAGGTCATCGATTCCCTCATCCCCATCGGGCGCGGCCAGCGCGAGCTCGTCATCGGCGACCGCTCCACCGGCAAGACCGCCATCGCTATCGACACGATCATTAACCAGAGGGGGCAGGGAGTCTTCTGCATCTACGTCGCCATCGGCCAGAAGCTCTCCACGGTGCGGCAGGTCATGAAGACGCTGGAGGACGCAGGCGCGATGGAGTACACCACCATCGTCGCCGCGACCGCGAGCGACCCCGCCCCGTTGCAGTACATTGCGCCGTACTCGGGCTGCACCATGGGCGAGTACTTCCGCGACAGCGGACAGCACGCCCTCTGCATCTACGACGACCTCTCGAAGCACGCCGTGGCGTACCGGCAGGTGTCGCTGCTGCTGCGCCGCCCACCGGGACGCGAGGCGTATCCGGGCGACGTTTTCTACCTCCACTCCGCGTTGCTCGAGCGCGCGGCGAAGATGTCGGACGAGCGGGGCGCGGGATCGCTCACCGCCCTGCCGTTCATCGAGACGCAGGCGGGCGACATCTCGCAATACATCCCGACGAACGTCATCTCGATCACCGACGGCCAGATCTTCCTGGAGACCGACCTCTTCAACGCGGGGCAGCGTCCGGCGGTATCGGCGGGCCTCTCGGTCTCCCGCGTGGGATCGAACGCGCAGACGAAGGCGATGAAGCAGGTGGCGGGACGCTTGAAGCTCGATCTCGCCCGGTTCCGGGAGCTGGCGGCGTTCGCGCAGTTCGCCTCCGACCTCGATCCGGCCACCCAGCGCCAGCTCGCGCGGGGGCAGCGGCTCGTGGAGGTCATGAAACAGCCGCAGTACTCGCCGCTCACTATGGCCGAGCAGGTCATGATGATCTACATGGCGACGGGGTACTACAAAGGCAGCCAGGGCGACGTGAACCGCCCGAGCGTGCTGGAGGACCTCCCCCTGGAGGCCATCCGCGAGTTCGAGCAGGGCTTTCTCCAGTTCACCCGCGACCGGTATCCGGATATCGCGATGGACATCACCGCGAAGAAGGCTCTCACCGACGAGACGGCGGACAAGCTTCAGGCTGCCCTCGAAGAGTTCCGGGGCCAGTTCACTTACGAAGCGGATTAACTGCTGACAGGGTGACAGGGTGAGGGAGTGAAGAGGTGAAGAGGTGACAAGGTGAGGAGGCATTCGGTAAGAGCGGCATAACTCCGCTATCCGAAATATCCTCACCCCTTCACCTCTACACTCCCTCACCTCTTCATGCTGTCACCCCTTCACCTTGTCAAAGGGGTTTAAATGGCGAGTGCTCGTGAAATCCGGCGGCGAATTCGCACGGTCAAGAATATCGAGCAGATCACGGCGGCGATGAAGATGGTCGCGAGCGTGCAGCTCCGCAAGGCGCAGCAGCGCGTGGAAGCGGCGCGTCCCTACGCCCAGCAGATGCAGCTCTTGATGAACCGGCTCTCCGCCGGGGCGGGGGACATCGAAGATCCCCTGATGGAGCGGCGGGAGGGGAACCGACTCGGCCTGATCCTCTTCACCGCCGACCGGGGCCTCTGTGGCAGCTACAACGTCAACCTGATCCGCCGCGCCACGGAAGTCCTGCGCGGGTATGAGGCGGACGACGCGCGGCTCATCCTCGTGGGGCGCAAGGGCGTGCAGCACTTCCGGCGGCGGAACTATTCCATCGCGTACACCGGCGACATGCGGACCGACGAGGTGGATCAGGCGGAGGTCCGGCGCGTGGCCGAGACGGCGCGGAGCATGTTCCTGAACGGCGAGGTGGACGAGGTGCGTCTGGTGTACGCTCGCTTCCAGAGCGCCATCAGCCAGCGCCCGACCGACATCCCCCTCCTGCCCATCGTCCCGCCCGAAGAAGGGGACGTTGAGGAGGGACCGGAGCTGGAGTACATCTTCGAGCCGGAGCCGCAGGTGCTCCTTTCCCATCTCCTGCCGCGCTACGTGACCACGCAGGTGTTCCAGGCGATGGCGGAAGCCGCCGCGAGCGAGCACGGCGCCCGCATGACTTCGATGTCGAACGCGACGAAGAACGCCAGTGAGATGATCCAGCGGCTGACCCTGGCGCTGAACCGCGCCCGACAGGCCGGCATCACCAAGGAATTGGCGGAGATCATGGGCGGCGTCGAAGCGTTGAAGGGCTAGAACAGGGATCAGGGGCCAGGGATCAAGGTTCAGGGGGGCTGCCGTGAGTATACGAAGCTATCGTGATTTGGGAGCATGGCAGAAAGCGATGGATCTCGTGGTGGAGTGTTATCGTCTCACTGATAATTTTCCCCGGTCTGAGGCTTACGGTCTCACCAGCCAATTGCAGCGCGCTGCCGTTTCTGTCGGAAGACTTGCCGCCGGGTTGCCGTTTTACTTCGCGTCTCACCAGCCAATTGCAGCGCGCTGCCGTTTCTGTTCCTGCGAACATTGCGGAGGGGCATGCACGGCACTATACACGAGAATATATTCATCATCTTTCTATCGCCTACGGATCTCTTGCCGAACTGGAAACGCATCTGCTGATCGCACAGCGATTGAATTACCTGAATTCTGATGC
>JAHWJO010000040.1 GCA_019348365.1 Armatimonadota bacterium
TGGAGGAGATCTTCGGCGAGGACCCGCCCGAATAGATCAACGAGCGCCCTGTGAGCGCTATTACGGATTTCCGGCGGGCTCTCCCGCGTTTTCGCTTGAAGTATTCGCCGGAGGCGCCTCAACAGGAGCGGGTTCGGGGGTCGGGGGGGCAACGGGCGCGGGGGCGAGATTCGAGTGAGTCTGAAGGGTGGATTCCTGTTGCGCTCGGCGAATGGCGGGGACCACCAGCCGGATCAGGAAGACCCGGAACCCGGCGGCTAGCGGCACGGAGATGAGCGCCCCGACGACGCCGAGCAGGGCCGCACCGGACAGCAGCACGAGGATCGACGTGAGCGGCGACAGGCCGACGCTGGACTGCATGATGCGCGGCGCGAGCCAGTTCCCCTCCACCTGCGAGAGCACGATGAAGAAGACGAGCGTCGCGATGAACACCCATGTCGGCTGGGTGGCGTAGGCCACCGGGATGGCGATGGCTCCCGCCGCAAACGGGCCGAGCATGGGGATCAGCTCCGCGACCCCCCCGATCAGGCCGAGCAGCATCGCGTACGGGATGCCCAGGAGCAACATGGCGATGGAGATGACGGCGGTCACGATCATCGCCAGCGTGAGCTGACCCCGGAGCCAGCCGCCCATCTTCTCCCCGGCTTCCGCCAGGGCGGCGCTCACCTCATCGCGCTGCCGGATGGAAATGAGAGAGAGGAAAAAGGAGCGGATGTCCCGTTTCTCCAACGTCATGTAAAAGGTGAGGACCAGGACCGTAAACGTCGAGAAGAAAGCGCCCAGGATGCCAAACACCGCCGCCGCCGTCTGGAAGACGTAACTCCCGACCTGCCCGAGCTGCTGGCGGGCCTGAACGGTCAATTGGGAGAGGGGCGGGATTTGCGGGTAGATGCGCCGCAGCTCCTCGAAGTAGCCCTGAAGCGATGCCATGTAGATCGGCATGCGCTCCCACAGGAGGAGTCCCTGGCTCCACGCGACAGAGGTGATAAAAATAAAGATCCCCGCGAACAACAGCAGCGCGCCGAGGAGCACGATCAGGATGGCGAAGGCGCGGGGGATCTGCCAGCCGCGCGGGGGAAGTTTCGCATTGTGGATGCTCTGCACGACCGGGTCGATCCCGCTGGAAAGAATGAGAGCGATGAGCGCCAGGATCACGATCGCGCTCAGCTTGGAAAGCACCCAGAGTCCCAGCAGGATCCCGATGACCGCGAGGGCGATGAGGACGCCGTTCGCCAGGGCGGAACGCGATTGCATGTAATTCCCTTTCGTTTCCAGTCGTTCAGGAAAAGCCGATCCCGATCAATTGACTCCAGTTACTCCAAGGTTCGGATTCCACCCGATGAAGCAATCACTCCTGGGCAGTAGATTACTTTCATAAACGGGCGGTACAAGTCGAAGGCTCGCCGCCGGGCGTAAGGCGTTCCCACGTTATTCTATGATATGCTGCATCCAACAAAAAATAGGGCCGACGGTCAGACAACCGTCGGCCCTATATGATGAAACTTGCGTTTAGCCTACATGAACATCTTAAATAATTGCTGGAGATGGGGCTGAGTCTCTTCCTTCACCTGCTCGCGCACTCCACCCACCAGGTCTTCATACGTGGCCCGCTCGCCCTGGTGCCAGATGCCGAGGTGGAACCGGTCCTCCGTCATGGCGAGCTGGAGCGCCGCCGCGCGGTCCGTCGGATCGTACGTTTCCGGCATCGGCTTCACGATGGATTTCCAGTTCTCGTAGGTGTCGTAGAAGGTGACGCACGGGCTGAGGGCCTGCACGAAGGAGAATCCCCGATGGTCCAGCGCCTTGTGGTAGATCTCCACGAGGTCGTTTGGCTTGCCGGAGAAGCCCCGCGCCGCGAAGCTCGCGCCGTAGGTGAGGACCATCCCCATCATATTAAGGGGGGTCTCCAGAACGCCGTAGGGGGCCATCTTCGGCATGGAGGGGGACTTGCTCACCGCCGTCATCCCCGCCTGGGTGGTGGGGGAGGGCTGGCCTTTCGTCAGGCCGTAGATCTCGTTGTCCATTACGATGTAGGTGATGTCCACGTTCCGCCGGACGGCGTGGGGGACGTGCCCGCCGCCGATGGCGAACCCGTCGCCATCCCCGCCGACGACCACGACGGTCAGCTCCGGGTTGGCGAGCTTGATCCCCTGCGCGATCGGGAGGGCGCGGCCATGGACGCCGTGGAGGCCGTAGGCGTTCACGAACTCCGGCAGGCGGCCCGAGCAGCCGATTCCGGAGACGATGACGATCTCTTTCGGGTCGAGGCCCCTCTGGGCGAAGCATTTATATAAGGCCGACAGCACCCCGAAATCGCCGCAGCCGGGGCACCAGGTGGGCCGGTTTTCACTGCGGTAGTCGGTGATCTTGCGCGGCGGTTTCTGTTCAGCGACGGGCGCCATTTAAAACTCCTTTATATTTATCCTCATCCCTCCGGGGATGGGGAACCCGATATTCACCGGGTTGATGCAAACACAATAAATTTTATCATTCCGAACCTACCTCTTTGTCATTCTGAGCGAAGCGAAGAATCTGCGTGTACGTCACGTCAGGATCTGCAACATGGTTGAAACGCAGATCCTTCGCTGACGCTCAGGATGACAGGCAAGAGACTCGGGATGACAGGGCCAGGATTCAGGAGGAAACCAGAATGCTTTCCAAATACTCCTCGATCTCGCCCGCTGTGAAGGGCATGCCCATGTACTTATTGAACCGCAGCACCGGGCGGCAGAACTCCGCCTGGAGCATCCGCGCGAGCTGCCCTGTGTAGTTCAGCTCCACCACCACCACCTGCTGCACGCGGTCCAGGAACGCCTGGATCTGCTTGGCGGGCAGGGGACTGAGCATCCGGGGGATGAGGGCCTGGACCTTGTGCCCCTTCGCTTCGAGGCGCTGCATGGCTTCCAGAAGCGGCCCCTGCGTGGACCCCCAGACGATCACGCCCAGCTCCGCGTCCTGCGGCCCGAACTCCTTCACCAGCAACTCGGCGGGCTCGTCCAGCACGCCGTTGATCTTCTGGTACCGCTTGTGGGTCATCAGGACGTGCATGCGCGGGGAGTAGTCGATGTGGGCGTGCTCGTTGTGCTCCAGTCCCGTCGCCACGTACGGGTGGTTGTGGACGCCGGGGATCGCCATGGGCGAGATGCCGCTCTCGGTGAAGGCGTACCGCTCGTAGGCGTGGGCCTCTTCCTTAGCGGAAGCCTTCTCGCCGTTGCCGCTCGCGCCGTTGGGGCTGGCCCCGTTGCCGTCCGCGCCGTGACCGTTCTCGCTCGCTTCCGGCAGGGGCGGCAGAAGCCGTTCCACCTTCGGCACCCGCTCCAGGTCGAACGGGGGAACGGTTTCCGAGCGGTGGGAGAGGTGCTGGTCGGAGAGGAGGAGGACCGGCGACTGGTACTTCTCCGCGAGATTGAACGCCTGGATCGTGGTGTAGAAGCAGTCCGCCACGTCGGTCGGGGCCATGACGATGCGCGGGGCCTCGCCGTGGCGGCCGTAGACCGCCAGCTCCAGGTCGCCCTGTTCGGGCTTGGTGGGCATGCCGGTGGAGGGGCCGCCGCGCATGGCATCGACGATGACGAGCGGGATCTCCTCCATCGAGGCCAGCCCCATCTCCTCGACCATGAGGGAGAGGCCGGGGCCGGAGGTCGCCGTCATCGACTTGCGCCCGGCGAACGACGCGCCGATGACCGCCGCCAGCGCCGCGATCTCGTCCTCGGTCTGGACGATGACGCCGCCGAAGCGGGGGAGCTGCTTCGCGAAGAACTCCATGATGTCGGAAGCGGGGGTGATCGGGTAGCCCGCGTAGAACTGGAGCCCCGCCGCCAGCGACCCCATGCCGATGGCGGTGTTGCCCGTGAGGATCATCTGCGGGTCGTGCTCGGCGTGGGGGTCCACCGGCAGCCGCATCGAAATGCCCGATTCTTCCACCAGCTTCTCGCCGTAGGCATACCCGGCGTCGATGGCCTTCAGGTTCGCTTCGAGGGATTCCTTCCGCTTCGACCACCGGGACTTGTGGAACTGGAGGACGGCGGTCTCCTTCTCCACCCCGAGCAGCGCCAGGAAGATCGACCAGGCGACGACGTTCTTGGAGCGGATGGCCTGGATCTCTTCCCGCGCGATCTTGTCGAGGGGGATCGGGTAGGAGCGCCGGGGGGCCCGCTCGTCGGGCGTGGTCTCGTTCGGATCGTAGAGGAGGATGGTGTCTTCGGAAACGTCGGAGATGTGGATCTCGTAGTTCTCCTGGTTCCACACCTCGAGGATGTCTATCTTATCGCCCGGAGAGAGCACGGGGGTATCGCTGACGCGGAGCTGGGCCATGCTGGCCCCGCCCTTGATCTCCGCCGGGAGGTTCTGGAAGGTGTACACCTGCAGTCCCATCCGGCTCATGGTGACCGCCAGCTGGTCCCCCACCGTCAGCAGCCCTTCGCCGTTCTCACCGGCCAGGCGGATCGTCAAATCAAAGTGAGCCATGTAACGTGCCTTCCTACCGTCGCCCCCGTTGTTGAGTGGCCGGAAACGGTTCCAGCCGGGTGGACCGCGACGGGGCGCTGCGGTTGCCCATAGCAACCCCTCGGAGCGGGCGGTACTTCAATAAAGTAAGGTCGGTTATCGTATGAAAGGATTGGGTATAGCTATGAGGAATCTAGAATAATCAGGACGTTGTCAGGTCCGGGTCGGAGGGGACCCGCCCGGTAACGGACCCAGGAATAGAGAAGGAGCGTGACCCATGATGAAGCGTCACAACATGGTCCAGCAGTTTGTCGGGGAACCTGATCCCGCGAGCGACGGCACATCGGCGGAAGGCGTCGGCTACGACGAGGTCGAGCTTCAGATCGTACGCGGGAAAGTCTCCCTCGTGGTCCCGGCGAACACGCCGGACGACGAAGTCTGGAACAACCCCCGGGTCTGCCTGCTGGACGTGGAGACGGAAGACGGACAGACCTTCCAGTTCGAGGTGACCAACGACGGCGACGGAAACACCATTTGAACCCGATGCACCCCGCGCATCCCCGACCCCTCAGCGCATCCGAGAGACGCTGAGGCCCCCAGCGCTCTACCGAAGGAGTGCTTCCTGTTTTGACACGACGTGACACGATAAGGAGGCCGTCGGCGAGACCCTCGGCCTCCGATTTCATGTGTCCCTTTATTATATCTCATTTCGTAAGAACTATCACGAATTCCTGAATGTTTTTCAGACCTTTATCCCCGGATAGTCTACCGGATTAGGGGTGTATCAGTTCGGAGCCCGCTGTTGACGAGCATGGAGAGGGAGAATAAGGGTGACAAGCGGGAGTTTCACGACACTCCCGACGAGTACCGGGCCTACTTCGAGCATTTCAACCGCGGGGAATATTACGAGTGCCACGAAGTCATGGAGCGTCTCTGGCTGCGGGAGAAGAACCGATTTTACCAGGCGCTCATCCAGTTGGCGGTTGCGCTGTACCACCTGAGCCGGGGCAACACGGAAGGCGGGCGGAAGCTGTTGCAGGCCGCCGAGGAGAAGCTGCGGGAGGTCCCGCCGGGGCACATGGGGATGGATACTCATGCGGTGGCGGACTGGTGCGCGGAGCGTCGCGTCGCCCTGCCCCCCGACCGGCGTTGGGGTGACCCCGTCTCCATCCCGATGCGGCGGCTGACGTACCGGGGCGTAGAGTGAATACCAACGATAGTCATAAATACATCCGCTCCTCTCGGTTAGATTATCCAGAGGAGCGGATGTATAAAATTAGTTGATCGAGGTGAACACTACAGACGAGTCTGGATGACAGTTCAATTGTTGCAAGAGGCGTTTCTCTCAGGCTGTCCCCAATTTTTATCGAAGCAGAAGGTCATCTGCCGGGGATCCCAATCAGAATGCCACTTGACGTGGCCGTCGAGGAAGAGGAGATTATTGCCTTTGTTGTGGCGGCCCGGCCAGTAGAGCCAGTGGTGTCCCCCCATGCCGCCGTCCGGATCTGCATGCCGCTCGATAGGTATGTTGGTCATCTTATTGCCGCCGCCGTACACATTCCCATCTCGCTGACCAGCGTTATCCAGGTCGGCATCACCGGTGTCTCCTGTGTTCCCTTTGCCCCATTGCGCCGCTTTAATGCCGGATCCAGGGGCCTCAAAGATGTCGAGGAATTTAGTGGGTTCGGAAACATCGGATTCCTGGCGGAGGCTTTCCGGCGGGCTGTATCCGCCTTCCCAGGTGTTGCGGCTATAGCTGTAAGTGTGATGATCACTTGGACATGTGTAAGACCCCAAAGCCTTGTTGTAGGACGATAAGAAGTCGGTCCAGGTCATGCGACCACCACCTTCGCTCTTATCCCCGAGAACTCGGTACCCCACATTCGGAGCAAAGGTGCCGTCGTAATCATCCAAGTACATCTTGTGGGCCAAGCCCATCTGTTTGAGGTTATTGATACATCCTGTTTGACGTGCCCGCTCGCGCGCTTTGGCGAAGACGGGGAACAGGATCGCCGCGAGGATCGCGATAATGGCGATGACCACCAGCAGCTCAATCAGGGTGAAGCCTTTCCGATCTGATCTCATATAGTGAACTCCTCACGGGCACAACGGATGAAAGAAAACAAAAAATCTTCAAGCTCTCTTCCGATCGATCAGCAGAGAACGATTGCGAGTATCTCATGCCGGCTACGGCAGAGCATTGTCGCAGCTTATTTCAATAGCAGATCATTTCAATAAATGAATGGAGAGAGAGGGAGCGGTCTGTTTTATTGGGTTGCGGCTTCCCTTCAGTGATATGCCGGGACCTCCGCTTTCGTGTTGCATCCTCCAGTAAATTCAATAACAAATTCTCCAACGGATTCAACATTCCTTCCGGATTTCTGACGGAGGGTTGCGGGAGGTCTTTGCCACCCAGCTTGGAGTATCCGGCACCGCGCTTGAGAAGGCGGAAGGAAAAAGGAGTAAAAGCCCTAAAGCGCAAGTGTTCGGTACGATTGCAGCAGAGAGGTCGCAACGGAAAGCCGTTCGGGGGCGACAAAAAGGCGAGGGGGCAACCCCTCGCCCAGATGCTTTTCTGTTAAGACCTGATGGGTGCCCGGTTGGGCCGGTCAGATTACTTCGTGCCCCAGTTCTTCTGAGGGTTGAAGGTCATCTGGTTCGAGTCCCAGTTGGGATGGACTTTCACATGCCCGTCCAGGAAGAGCAGGACGTTCGCGTTGCTGTGGCGGCCCGGCCAGTAGAGCCAGTGGAAGCTCCCCTGCTGGCTGCCCCCGTGGCCCACTTGGGAGCTGGGGACCTTGCTCATCTGCTTCCGTCCGTTGCCGTACACGTCGCCATCCAGCTGGCCGTGGTTATCCAGGTCGGCATCCCCGTGAATGGCAGGGTCGTTCCTCTGGTCGAATCGAGATTTCTCACGGCCGTGTCCCGGAACTTCCATGAAGTCGATGAACCGGGTCGGGTCCTGGATGTCGGAGGTGGATGCCGGCTCTCCCCCGCCCGAGCCGTTGGGATAGATATTGCTGCCTTCCCAGTGATTCCGGGCGTAGCTGAAGGTATGATCGTCGCTGGGACAGGTGTAGGTGTCCAGAGCCCGGTTGTACGATTTCATCCACTCGGCCCAGGTCTGCTTACCGTTCTCCCGCGTCCCCAGGGAGACCAGGCCGACGTTGGGTGCGAACGTGCCGTCATAATCGTCCAGATACATGTTATGGGCGATGCCCATCTGCTTGAGGTTATTGAGACAGGCCGACGTTCGGGCTCGCTCGCGGGCCTTGGCGAAGACGGGGAACAGGATCGCCGCGAGGATGGCAATGATAGCGATGACGACCAGCAGCTCGATCAGGGTAAAGCCTTTCCGATTTTTCATTCAGAACACTCCTCGCCCTCTCTCAGGCGATTGAAAAAAGTACGTTTAGGCCAATGAAGTTATCCAATTGATCACGCAATGAACGTAACAGCTCTAACTTCAGGGCATCTCGGATTTTTTACAGGGAAGCGCAGAAGCGCCTCATCCTTACATGTAAAAGAGATATCCCCCACCGTTCAGGTTCCCAGGTCCTCGAAAGTTCTCACAAAAAAGCGCTCCTCGTCGTAACTTTTCTGAGCCGGGAATCGTCTCACCATGCTTCTTTTTTATTGCACCCGAAAGATCATGACCGCTTCGTTTCCTTCGCCGGCGACGTAAGCCAGCCTCAGGTTCGACATCTGAACCAGGTCCGCCGGAGCGGTGTCGGCGCCGGAGGAAGGGAGAAGTCGGATCGCCTCCCGCTCGACGAGGCTGGAATAGACGAACCGGATATTGGCCCGGCGCAGGAAGGCCCGCCGCTCGTCGTCCGTCATGGCGGAGGAGTAAAATCGGAGGGTCTCCCTCATCTTCGCAGCGAATTCCGGCGTCTCGCCCCAGTGTCCCGCGTAGGACGCGACTCCGGCCAGGCCGGGAAGGTATCCGGCAACCCCCCCGATGGGGAGCGGCGCCGACAGCACTCCCTGGTTCTCCGCGTTGCGGGAGAGCCAGCGAATCGCGGAGATTTCCGCCGGGCTGAGGAAGATCCGGGCGTTGCTCTCCGTATTGTTGACCTGAATGTACTGCATGGAAAGGTAGAACCAGCGGAACTGAGTAAGGGAGGTCAGCAAGACCCCCGCCGCCACGGCGGCTTTCCACGAGATGCGGAAGTGATTCGCGAGATACACCAGTCCCACGCCCGAAAGGAAGGCCCAGGGGATGTGGCTCCCCATCACCAGCTTGCGCTGAAAGCTCAGGGGTAGGTACGCCACCGCCAGGCCCACGACGGCCCATGTCATCAAGAACAGGAGCGTCGGCGACACCTTCTCGGTCTTTTTCCGCAGCACCCATGCGCCGGCGAACCCGAGCGGGATCAGCAGCCCCAGCCCCAGCAGGTACCAGTGCAGCCCCGGCGATAGCGTCTCCACCAGCGCCCGCTTGCGGAACAGTGGGTTGTGCAGGAAGAACAGGTACTGGTGCAGGACCGCAGGGATCGGGAGCAGGATGAGGAGAAGAGCGGCTCGCACGTCTCTCCCGCTCAACGACCGGTCCGCCAGGAGCAGCGCCTGCAAGAAGACGGCCCAGACCGCCCAGACCGTCAGAATATCGTAGGAGTGGATATTGGCGAGGAACAGGGCCGCGATCCCCGCGACCAGCCCCGATGCGATGCGGCCCGTCTGGCGCGCGGCCCAGAGGCTCTCGAAGATCAGGACCATCAGCCAGAGCGACACGGCGAACAGCGGGTTCAGGTAGAGCGAGATGAACGTGTTCGCCTCCGCCTGCCAGAGGTCGGTCGGGGAGGCCATCCAGGCGCGGGGGAAGAGCCAGCCCAGGCCGGAGCTGAAGCAGAGGAGGAGGAACGCCGCTTTCCGCTCGTTCTCGTCGGCGAACAGTCGGCGGAGCAGGCGGTAGGCCCGGATCAGGAACGCCAGCCCAAACCCCACTCGCGCGAGATGGAAGGTTACGAGCAGCGGGATCCCCGTGAAGCGGCTGAAGTTGCCGAGGAGGAGGAAATAGACGTTGAAGAACCCTCCCGGCTGGGGCTCGGTGGTGAAGCGGTTGAGGAAGGTGGCCTGCCCCTCCATCGCCTGACGCATCCAGGAGAGATAGACGTAAGCGTCGTCGGAATGCTGGATCACGCCGATGAAGAATTGATGGGGGACCGCCACCAGCAGCGCAAAGAGGTACGGCAGGCTCGCGAGGAAGAGTGTCAGGAGCGCCCAGTACCACGCCCACCGGGCTTCGGGAACGGAAGCCCGGGCCGGCTGCTGGAAGGAGAGGACCCGCTTCAGCCCGGTCTCCTGGGAGCCCCGGGATTCACCGGCGGGCGGAACCTTCGGGGGTTCACTCACGGAGCCGTCCCTCGGGCTTCCTCCGCGCGAGAGATGCGTTCATCGGAGGGGCGTATCGGGGAGGGGCTGAAAATGTGTCGGTTTCCATTCGCCGGAACGAATTTCCCGGAGCGCGTACGGATTCTGCCGCTGAAAGGAGCTGCGGATCCATCGGAGGTCCTCCTGGTACGAACGCGGGCGCTCAACGAGAGGGGGATCGGGTGGCCGCGCATCAGCGGCGCGCGGGTCCACGGCTCTGTTTCGACTCGGGCGCGCCGATCCCTCTTTCGCTAGGCGACGCCCCGGTCTTTCAACGCGCGCGACCGATCCGGGCGGGGGGTGGAGGGCGCTTCGGCGGCGTCGCCCCAGACCTGTTGGCTGAGATACCGCACGCCGCCGTCGGGGAAGACCGTCACGACCACCCCCTCCTCCAGAGTCCGGGCGACCTCAAGTGCGCCGACCATCGCCGCGCCGGAGGAGTACCCGACCAGCAGACCCTCTTCGCGCGCCAGCCGTTTCGTCATGTCGTACGCCTCTTCGGTGGACATCCAGATCGTCTCGTCGGGCAGGGCTTCCTCGTAAATCCCCGGCACGATGGAGGAGGGGAGATATTTCAGCCCTTCCAGGCCGTGCAGCGAGGCTTCCGGCTGAATCGCGTGGAGCCGAATGTCGGGATTGAATTCCTTCAGGCGCCGCCCGGTCCCCATCAGCGTGCCGGTGGTGCCCAGCCCGGCCACGAAATGGGTGACGCGGCCCTCGGTCTGCCGGAGGATCTCCGGCCCGGTCGTCTCGTAGTGGGCGCGGGGATTGGCGGGGTTGTTGTACTGGTCCGGCATGAAGTAGCGGTCCGGATCGGAGTCGTAGATCTCGTGGGCGATGCGGATCGCGCCGTCGGACCCCTGAAGCGGGTCGGTGTATTCGATCTGCGCGCCGTAGGCCTTGATCATCTTGATCCGCTCGACGCTGACGTTGCTCGGCATGACGATGAGGGCCGGGTAGCCGCGCGCGGCGCAGATCATCGCATACGCGATCCCGGTATTCCCCGATGTGGAGTCGAGCAGGGTCTTGCCGGGGGAGAGGAGTCCCTGCCGCTCGCCTTCCAGCACCATGAACAGGGCGGCGCGGTCTTTGACGGAGCCTCCGGGATTGAACCATTCCGCCTTGGCGTACACTTCCACTCCCGGCGCGACCCCCTCCAGCACCCGGCGGATGCGGAGCAGCGGGGTATTGCCGATCCGGGCGAGGATCGAATCGGGGTCGAGCAGGCGGGACGGGGAGAGCGGTTCTTCCGTTTTCGTGAGGCTCATACCAGAAAAGCGATCCTTATCATCCGGAGGGGAATGGAGCGTCCTGCGGGACCTGTTCTGAAGCAGGCCCTTCGTTCAACGGGCGAGGCCGACAGGATTTCAGTCCCTCCATTGTAGCAAAGCGCGCTTCTCTCCTCCAATGAGCGCTCTGCGGGGGAGGGAGGATCTCTGTGTCCGGACGGATTGCCCGCGACTTGAGTCGCCGGGCATAACAGCCCGTGAAGACCGTCCCGACTCCGCTTTACGATTCGTTTGAGCCTACCCCAGAGTACCGGCGATCCTGTCCACGTCCGAAAGCGTAGGGCTGATGACCACCGGCTCGTCGAACGTGGGAGCCACGACTTCAGTGGTTTTCAGGCCCTGCCCGGTGACGGAGATCACCACGCAATCGTCCTTCCCAAACCTGCCCTGTTCCGCCAGCTTCTTCGTCACGCCGACGGTGACGCCGCCCGCCGTCTCGGTGAAGATCCCTTCGGTCTCGGCCAGGAGCTTGATTCCCGCCACCAGTTCTTCGTCGGTCACGTCCTCGGCGTAGCCGCCGCTCTTATTGACGGTCTGGATGGCGTAGTAGCCATCCGCCGGGTTGCCAATCGCGATGGATTTGTCGATGGTGTTCGGCTTGACGGGGCGGATCATCTCCCAGCCGTTTTTGACGGCGGTGCTGACCGGCGCGCACCCGGTCGTCTGGGCGGCGTACATCTTCGTGTGGACCTCCGAGATGAGGCCGAGCTTCTCGAACTCCTTCAACGCCTTGTGGATCTTCGTGATCAGCGATGCGCCGCCGACCGGGACGACGACGTGGTCCGGCGCTCTCCACCCCAATTGCTCGGCGATCTCGTAACCGTAGGTCTTCGATCCCTCGCCGTAGAAGGGCCGGAGGTTGACGTTCGCGAAGCCCCAGGGGTACTTGGCGGCGATCTCGCTGCAAAGCCGGTTCACGTCGTCGTAGGTGCCCGTCACCCCGACGACCTTGGCCCCGTAGATCTGCGTGCCCATGACCTTTGCCGGGTTCAGGTCGGCGGGGATGAAGATGACGGCCCGGAGGCCCGCCTGCGCTGCCTGCGCCGCGACCGAGTTCGCGAGGTTCCCGGTGGAGGCGCAGCCGACGACCTCGAAGCCGAACTCCTTCGCCTTGCTGATCGCCACGCTCACCACCCGGTCCTTGAACGAGAGAGTCGGGGAGTTGACGCTGTCGTTCTTCACCCAGAGGTTGTTCAAGCCCAGCTTTTTACCGAGGTTGTGCGCCCGAACGAGGGGAGTCAACCCGGAATTCACCCCCACGGTCGGCGGGCTATCGAGGGGGAGGAGGGCTTCATACCGCCACATGCTGTCCGGGCCGCGCTCGACCTTCTCGCGGGTGATCTGCTGCTTGATCTTATCCCAGTCGTAGACGACTTCCAGCGGGCCGAAACAGTACTCGCAAACGTGGTTGGGCTGCTTCTCGTACTGTTCGCCGCATTCCCGGCATTGCATACATTGAACGGTGCTCATCATTACCCCTTTAGGATCGGTCAGGCCCTCGCGGGAGCTCGTAGGTATGGGTGAAGATATCGGTTAGAGGTGAGAGAATATAAGGATGGTGACGCAAGAAGAGGGAAGGATCAACTTTTGAAGGGGGGAGGAGTCCCACAAAAAAACCCCTCGTCCCTGCAAGGACGAGAGGCCGCGCTCCCGTGATACCACCTGGCTTCGCCGGCGAGTCGCCCCGCCGGCCTCATGAAGTGCGGAAACCGCCGCGCTGCCTATCATGCACGGTACGCAACGCCGCCGCTCGACACTCCGGTTCTGTAACGGGAACCTTCGGCCCTGTGGGCCCCCGGAAGAAACTACTTAACGGCAGTTTCGAGTTTCTGGTTCCTGGTTCAAGCTTCGGGACTGGCTTTTTAACTTTCGAGTCCGCGAGTGCCTAACCAGAAACCAGCAACGAGAAACAAGAAACTATGTCGTTTTCACTTCTTCGGCTCCGAAGCCATGTTCCGCCGGAGTTCTCGCGCCGGATCTCAGCCATCCCGGCTCTCTGTAGCGATACTGACCGGCGTACTCTTCTTCATCCACGCCTGTCTGCTCATTCAATTATCGGGAGCCGATCTTCTGAACGGCTTCGCTGCCCTTATTTTAGGCAACCGAATCCGCTCGCGTCAAATTCGGTGGATTAGGGTTTCAGGAAGCCGGTGGGAGGGGCGGACAGGGACAATGGGATGGTCCTCCTGTTAGGACTTCCCCATCGGGGCGTATACCTTCATGAATCCGCTACACTGCTTTTGGAACAACGCTCGCCGAGAGAAAGAGACGAATGCCCGGACTCACTGCCTCCCTGATACGGTACTTGTTGTGCGGAGCTCTACTGGCTGCGGTCCTGCCGGTCTTCGCGCAGGAGGATGAGCCTCCTCCTGCCAGCCAGGGTCCGCTCAAAAGCTGGTATCCCCGGCTGTCTCAACTGCCCTACTATGAGGGCAGCGATGAGACGATCTTCATCGCCGGGGTGGAGTACTTCAATCGTAAAATACAGGTTTCTTTTTTTGATGGCACTCCGGAGGCGGTCCGCCAGGAGCTGCACGCTCTCTACTCCACGGAGGCGAACCAGAAGCAGAATGACGGGCGCACGCACGCTTATACCCTGGTCGAGAAGGGGCAGCTGCTCCCGGCGGTGGACGCCTACAACGATCATCCGGCGGTGCAGAGCGCGAGACTGATCCGCTTCTACAATTCAGGCACATCGGTGACGCCGTCCCCCATCGGCAGCCATGCCGGAGACGGGGGGGGCGGGGTCGAAGCGCTCCGGCCCGGAGACCTGAACCGGGACCAGCTCTGGACGGTGATGGATGCGGTCATCGCCCTCCGCGCCGTCGTGGGGCTGCAAACGTTGAGCCCCTTCGTTCAGGCGCAGTCCGACATCAACGGCAACCACCGGACCGACGTGTTCGATGCCGTCGCCATCCTTGGATTGTCCCTGGGGAAGAGCCTGCCCCCGCCCTACGGGTATCAGTGAGTTATATCTCCCGGCGTGTTGCAGGGAGTCGGGGGGTGGGTGGCCCTCACCCCCGGCCCCTCTCCCAGAATTGGGAGAGGGGAGCCGAAAGCGGGATTCTGAGGGGGAGTCACATTGGTACTGATCCCCTTCTGAAGCATTTCACGTCTGTACGGATCCAAGTAAACCTGTGCCGAATCAGTTAAAACTTTTTCCAAGGGAATTCATGATGTGAATAGTCACCCCTCTCCCAGAATTGGGAGAGGGGCCGGGGGTGAGGGCCCCTAATCCCTGACCCCTGATCCCTGGGCTTTGGGGCCGGGGTGGGGGCGCTACCCCTTTGAGCGGCTCGCTTTCACGCCGTCATACAGCGCCCGAACGACCTCTCCGCGCGTGATAGCAGCGCTCTCCTCGTTCCGGGCTAAGGGAATCGACACTCCCGGATAGAGCGCCGCCAGCCAGGACTGCGCCTCGCTCCGGGTGAGGGGAGCGGATCCGCCGTTCCCTCCGTTCCAGGGGGCGTTCTCCGCCATTGCCGGGGCCTTCCCCCGGCTTTCCGCCACCTTCCCGAACCACCGCCGGGCCGTCTCGCGGTCCAGAGGGGCATCCGGCGCGGCCCTGTAGTCGTCGAACAGGCCGAGAGTGCCGAGATACTGGTACGCCTCGAACTCCGGGCGGTCCGGAGACAGGTCCTCGAAGAACGTCAGCACGGCCTTGTTCTCCAGCAGCTCTCGGTGTAACTGCCACATCGGCACGTTCCGCAGCCGGACGTTCTCCTTCCGGGCGATCTGCGTGGCGACCCCGGCGGCCTCGCCGAGCGCCATCATCACCGGCTCCATCCGCAGCGTTCCGAACCCGGCGTGCGTGGCCGAGGTCGCGAACGGCACCAGCAGACCGTCCACCGTCTTCGGCACGAGCATCCGGTAGGGGATCTGGTACGGCTTGGTGAGGTGGGGGATGAAGTAGAACCCCTCCAGCACCCCCATCGGGCGGTCCGGCTCCTGCGGGCGTGTCGCGTGGGAGTCCATCATGTACTCCCCGACGCCGATGCTGTCGGCAAAGACCGGCGTGCGGCCCGACCCCTCGGCCAGCCGGGCATCGTTCTCGGTGAAGGTGGTCTCCCCCACCATCCGCCGCGCCTCGCGGACGTACAGCTGCGTGGGGAAACGCTCGTTCTGCCGGAATTCATCCTGCGCGAAGCCCCACTGGTTCGCATCGTAGCGGAAGGAGGCGGGCAGCTCCGGGTCGTTCTGGAGGAAGTAGATCAGCCCCTCGATGTGGCGGCGGTGTTCCTCCGCGATCCGCTTCCGCTCTTCCGGGCTTGCATCGGGATACGAGTTACTGTGGCCGACGTAATCGGTGGAGGGGTAGTAGCGGTGATTGTTCACGTCGAACTCTTCCCCCGGCACGCGTCGGAAATGGATCACCCGCGAGATGCCGGGGACCCGCCCCGCCTTCACGTCCTCCGGGATGTTCGCGTAGTTTTCCCGGTCATAGCCCTCCGGCGGCTTCACGGCGTAGTACCGGTGGCCGGACCGGTTCGTGAGCGGCAGGCGGTAATTGTAGGCCTGCACCCGCTTGTCCCCCTCGCCGGTGCTGCCGGGGAGTTTGGTGTAGGTGTTCACGTCGAAGTAGAGGACCCCGGCGTGCTCCTCATTGTATTCCGCGCTCGATTCGCGGCCCACGCGGTACTCCGCCCCGCTGAGAGCCATCAGGTCGCCCTCGTAGGTCGCATCCACGAAGGCGCGCGCCGGGATCGTCTCCCGCCGCTTTCCCGGCCCCTCAAACGTCGCCGCGACGAGCCGGTTCCCGTCCTTCTTCGCATCGACGA
>JAHWJO010000355.1 GCA_019348365.1 Armatimonadota bacterium
CTGCTGTTGATGCGCGGGGGCACCCCGTACTTGAATGGATTCCAGTTAAAGGCGGTGTAGCTCCACTCACTTCCCGGTAGGGTTCGGGCATAATCCAGCGTGTATTGCTTGAAAGGATTGTACACTCGAGTCCCGTCGCTGTCGGGATCAACATCCGCGCAATCGACGAAATGGAGGCCATTGAGCATCCAGACCCGCTTGCCGTCGGGCGTGTACTTGCGCAGATCGGTCCCTGAAGCGCCGTTCGATACGTAGATGTTGCCTTGAGCATCGAGGCCGACACCGTTGATCCCGTAAAACCGCGCCCAGCCGCCCGCCGCCGGATCGTAGAGGCGGCCCGGCGTTTTGCCCGCATAGATCCCGCCTTTAATGCCGAAGCTGCCGACGTAGCGGGGAGCCGTCGCAAGGTCGGCGTAGATGCGGACGTTCTGATCGGGTCCGTTATCGGCAACGAAGAGGCGGTCGGTTTTGGGATCGTATGCGACCGCCGTCGGATGAACCACGTCCGTGATCTCTTTGCCGGTGAAGGTGCCGTCGGCCCGATAGCATTTGATGGCGCCCGGATATTTGGTCTCCACCGCTACGCCGACGGGAAAGTCGTTCGCCTGCTGGATGATCCAGAGGTCGCTGCGCTTGTCCACCGTCATCGGTCCCGGTCTCTGGAAGGGGAAGGCGCGCTCCGGCAGCTCGCTCACGTCGGTTTGGAACTCTCCCACCGCGCCGCCGCCGGAGTTGATGCGGAACGCGGTAGATCCGTCCAGCTTGAGGATCTCAAATCCGCAGATGACGATATGACCGTTGCCGCCTTCCACGCGCTCCAGCGTCAGGGTCAGGACCCCGTCCGCGTCCGCTTTCACGTTCGGGAGATCCTTCACAACGGCCTTGAAGGGCCCGCCCGCTTCCTCTATCAGATCGAAGTTCGGGATGCCCTGATCCCCGGCTCCGAACCGCATGACGCGGCGGCCCGGCTTCTCCTCCTCGTACTCCGCGAAGTGAAAGCGCACGGTATAGTCGGTCTTCGGGTCCATGCCGGGAATTTTATAAGCCGTGTAGTCAACCTCCCGCTGCGACTTGTAGACGGCTTCGGGGGCGGCATGGGCCACGCCTGCCGTATCGATGGCGTGCTGGGTCACGTTGGTGGACGTATTCCCGGCGGTGTAAAACGGCTTGTAATCCATTCGGGCGACGCGGATTTTGTGGTCGCGCGAATCGCCGATGAACAACTCTCCCCGCGAGATCGCCATCCCGCTGGTCACGTTGATGCTCTTCTGGGGGTCCCACAGGTCGGTTGTAAGGAAGAGACGCTTTGCCGCAGTGTTACTGCCGAGCATATCGGTGGTGTAGAGTCCCCCTCCGGAGGCCAGAACCATCCGGCGGCCGTCGCTTGTGATGGAGCCTTCGCCGACCTTGTTGTTGCCGAACGGGTCGTTATCGAACCGTTTGACGACCCGGCCGTCCTTGTAGATCTTGGCCGATTCGCCGGCTTCGTCGTAGTAGCTGTTCGTGTAGCACGTGCCGTCCGGCCCCACCCAGAGCGCCGAGATCGAGTTGGACACGTATCCGACGCTGTTCTGGCTGAACGTATTCCCGATCCAGCTCGTGCGGTACCCCATGTTCGGCTTGCGGAAGGTCACGCGGTCGAACTTCGCCACGGCGGTTTTTGTTTCATCGCCTCCGGCGACGAAAAAGCCGGCATGCAGAGGGCCGGGCGGGGTAAACGCCCCCCCGCTGTCGTTCGCCACCATCGACCAGGTCCTGCCGTCCGGGGACTTATAGACCGCGAACTGTTGACCCAAGCGGACGATGCGAAGCCAGAGAGGGAATTTCATGTCGGTGATGTGCCCGCTGCCGTCCCTGCTGTACAGCGCGGCCAGATCTCGTCCCTTCGCCCGCACCTCGTTGCGGACGCGCTGATTGGAGTCGGTCGTGTTCTGAAGGTAAAAGGCGACCAGCGCCTCCGTTGAAGAAGGTTCGTTGTCGGCGCGCAGCAGGATACCGGCGCGGGAACGCGGTGGGCCTTCCAGGGACACGAGACGCGCGATCACCTCGATATCGCCCGCCGGAACCGTCCGGTAGGTGTAGTGGAACTGATCGTGATTTCCATCGAAGAGCTCGCCCTTGCCCGCGCCGGTGACGGTCAGAACGCCGTTGGCGAGGGTATGCCCGCCCTTCACAGCGGGAGAGCCGATCTCCGCATCCTGCCAGGTCTGAGCCTCACTCTGGCTTGCGTAAAGACAAGGCAGGCAGAATGTGAGAAACAGCAGCATGACTGATGTCTTAGAAAGGGTCCGAAGGGCTTGTATCCGTCCACAGAATATCTTTGTTCGCTCGATCAATTCTAGCTCCCGTCTTGGTGCGCGCTTCTTAACCCTTGCGACAACCCCTGCGACCAGAAGTTGCGGAAGCTTTTATTCTTCAATCACCCACGAGGAGGATATTCAACGGCTCCCGTTACAAATACGAATTTCAGTTTCGTGAGACGGCTCCCTAATCACCCTCGGCAATAATGGCCCTGTGTTGGAAGCTTCCCATCACCCCACTATCGGAATACGCTCATTTGATCACCGTGCTCGGGGAATCGTTGCGGAGGGGCGGCCCGTCCACATGGATCGTGTTGCGGCGGAGGAAGGTGTGGCCCGCATCCTTCGCAATGCGAATGCCCGCCGGCCCGTCATAGATATGGGTGCCTTCAATCACGTTCCAGTCCTTCAACGGGGCCGTGCTCGGCAGGCCGGGAATCTTGTGGGTGGCCGGCTCCAGATTGATCCCGAACCGTCCCTCCGGCTCCTCCCCTTGCAGCCAGGTGGGCTGGATGTGGAGGCTCGGGCGGTAGCGGAAGTCCACCACCTCGGAGAAGCGCACGGTGTTGCCGAAAACCAGCGGGCCGCGCAGGGTGATGTTCCCGCGCCCGACCGTCCGGGAACCGATGAGGTCGCAGAACGCGACGGGAGAGGGGGCGTCCGTGTTCCACGCCCACAGGTACAGCCCTTCCCCGTCCCGCAGGACGTGCCCGTCCACCACGTGGCCGTAGTTGTTGCCCCAGAAGCCCGTCCAGTTGGCGGTGTGCTCCTCCGTGTTGTCGACCCAGAGATGCTCCACCATGGCCCAGCCGACCGTCGCATAGGTGGAGGAGTCCGGCGTGACTTCCCAGCCCGGCTCCACGGTGAGGGTGTTCGCGGTGTGGGAGACGACCCGCCGGTACTGGCCCAGGCCCCGCCCGTCCAGGATCAGCACGTAGGCATTTTCGAGCTTCTTCCCGGCGAAGGGGGTCCCGGACACCGTCAGTGAAGAAGACGTGGCCCGAAGGACCTTGCCGAACCATTCCGCCGCCGCCGATTCATACATCGTCTCCCCGGCGTTGTGGCGGCGAGGGATGTTGTTGCGGAAGATATTTCCTTGCAGGATCGAATGGTAGCCGCTCGTCGCCCCCGTCTGGGAGGTGAAGTTCCGGTCGCCGTTCTCCACCACGTTGTCCTCGATGATCGAATGGACGAACGCGCGCACGAAGAGGGTGTTCTCGATGCCCGGTCGCAGGGCGCGGAGGCGATTGCGGCTGATGTCGGCCTGGGTGTGAGGACCGTGCACGAGGAAGACCCCGCCGTTCGCCGCCTCGATCTCGCAGTCGCGCAGTGCGAAACCGTAGGACCCCCACTCCACCATGACCGCCGGCACGGTGGAATGGACCGCTCTGATCTTGCAGCGCTCGATCCGGCAGTCGTCGTGCGACCCGAAGATGGCCTGAAGGGTGCCGGGGCCGTCCACGAACCCCAGGTCGGTGACGCGGCTGCGGTCCCACATCCAGACCATCGCGCCGAGGTTCCCCTGCTCCATTCGCTCGCGCAGGTGGGCGGGCAGCTTGGGCGCGACCTCCGCCGGCACGTCGAACCGCATGGGGTTCGATTCCAGGACGGTCAGGATGCTGCTCGACGATCCGGCCCCCTTCAAGGTCACCCCCGAGGGGACCCACAGCGTGGCGCTGATGGGAAAGAGGCCGGGGGGGAGCGTGACGGTCCCGCCGCCCCGCCTGCCGGCCTCCACCAGAGCCTTGCGGATCGCGGCGGTATCGTCCTCCACGCCGTTCCCCTTCGCCCCGAAGTCCCGCGCGTTCAGGTGGAGGGAAGATACTTTGAGCCTAGGGGAGACGGTGAACCGCACCGGGCCGCCCCAGCCCCCCGCCCCTCCCGCGCCGTTGTGAACGTACAAATCATACTCCCCCGCCGCCAGGTCGTTCGGGAGAATCACGGAGCATTCATAGAGAGGATTCCTACCGGTTTGCAGGGGTGTCAGGACCCGCACCCTGCCGTCCTTGCGGGACTTGACCCCCACCAGCCGGGCATCGAGGTTGCGGCCGAAGATCCGCATCCGTTCGCCGGGATGGGCCCTCTCCGGCGAGACCCACCAGGGCTGCGAAACGGTGACGGCCCACGGTTGAGAGAACCCGTCGGCGTTCTTCACCCAGCAGACGTGGCCCCCGGCGCGGGCGTCGTGGAACCCTTCGGCGTCATAGTTGGAGCGGAATTCGACGGTCATCACCCGCCCCTGGGGGTGGTAGTCGAAGACGTTCAGCTTTTTCGCGCCGGGGGGCGGCGTCGCCGGCAATCGGTTCCGGCCCCGGTAAGGGGTGGCTTCCAGCGCCGCGACCGCCTTGTCCCGGTCGAAAGGGACTTCCCAGGCGTAGACCTCGGCTTTGCCGGGATCAAACCCCGTCCCCCAGACCGTCTTCGTATTGCCCCCTTGAACGCGGCAGATCTCCGGCAATGCTGCCCGGGCCTGTGAAGGAGAAACGGCATAAAACAGTAAAAGCAAGCCGATTGCGGCACCGGGACAAAATGTCCGCATCCCTGGCCCTTTCTCTCTCTTCACGACTCTTTTCATACTCACAAGAAAATCCTTTCTCCAAGGCAGAGCTGCCAAACAAGTAAGCCAGCCCTGGCACACTCCCTCCGTCGAGCTCGGTCCCGGCCGCACCGGGGAGGGGAAGGGGCCGCGTGGCGAGGAGCCAGGGCCGGAAGGGCCGGTTCTCCTCCACAATTCCGTCCGGCGTGTGGAGGAAGAGGCGCGCGGAATCATCGCCGGCCTCCACGGTGACGACGTTGAGAGTGGGATCATCCCCGAAGAGGAGCGCCTGCGAATCGAGGCCGGATTCCGGCTCCTTGTCGGACAAAGGAATCGAATCGGTTGCCCCGGCGGGTTCGTTGGAAGGAGAGAGTTGCATCCCTCTCATTATACTGGTGTTGGGTGTTGGGTGTTGGGCGTTGGGTGTTGGGCGTTGGGCGTTGGGCGTTGGGCGTTGGGCGTTGGGCGTTGGGCGTTGGG
>JAHWJO010000356.1 GCA_019348365.1 Armatimonadota bacterium
ACGCGAACTCCCTTCCTCGGCGCCTCAAGCGCCCCGGAGAAACGTTCACGTCGCGCCCCCTCCCCCGCCTCAGCCGCAGCAGAAATCTTCTAAAACCCGCGTCGGGGGGATGCTGGCGCAGCTCAACGAGCGGCTGACCGGCGAACGGGCTGGAGCCGATCCCGATCAGGAGATCACGATTCACCTGACGGAAGAGCTCAGCCTTCAGGAGTCGCTGGACCGCCTGGGCTATACGGTGAACGTTCCGGCAGAGTCAGGTCACCGACCGCTGCACCAGTGGAACCGCAACTACCGGGTGAGCACCCGCAGCGATGCGGTTCCGGAAGGCTGGTTTCACAGCAGCGGGGGTAATACGTACCGCGTGCTGGGGCAGCAGGGGATGCTGGCCCGTCACACCGCGTTTGGCCTGGCGCGGAGCGACGGGAATCGGCATGACCTGTTGGCCCCCGCCGGGAGCGGGCAGGGCATGTGGCTGAGCACGAGCATCGGAAAGACCGCTTCGGAGACATTCAGCGGCCGTGTCCGACTGTATACTGACGTGAAGGACCCCTATGATTCATTCGGGTCCGGCGTCTACTTCACCACGGAATCCGACAACCCGGAGAGATCAACGCGGGTTCTGGTCCTTCCCGCGCTGACCGGGGGTGAATGGGTGGACGAGGGAAACAACACCGGCCACTGGCAGGGCGGCGAGTCCGACGGCGCGTATCTCTTCTGCTGGGAGGATTGGACGGACCATGATTTCCAGGACGTGATCGTCCGCGCCCGAGGGATCGTCCCCGCAGGCCGGTGACGACAATTTCGGGATGAACCGTCCTAACTCTATTTGCGCCTCTCGGTTAACGTCTTCCGAGAGGCGTTTCTTTTTTAACCCATGCGTTTGAGTCTCCCCCGGTGACAGACTACAATTCGATTGGAGCCTTCCAGTCCACTCATATACCTACGTTGACAGGATGCCTCGATGTTCTTCCCTGGTGACGCAAGCATCACCCGGTCGAGGCAGCCCTCCGGCAGCAACGACGGCGGATCCGCTCTTCCATGCAACCGATGGAGAGGGAAGCGCGTCTTAGCGGATGAGGGACATCCGTTTTCTCATCTTCATACGTCGTCCATGGAATCCATGGAATTGGACCTCTTGTACGGGAGAAACAGCTATGGTTCGTAAATCGATCGTATCCTCGCTGGCGGTCGGCGCGGTGGTCCTGAGCGCAACCGCCTTGACCGGAATCGCTGCGCCCCCTCAGCCGGCGGCTCCGGGCACGATGGTCGCCGCCATCGGCAAGCCCGCGCCGAATTTCACCCTCACCAGCCCGCAGGGCCAGACTCTTTCCGTGGATACGCAGCGGAAAGGCGAACGGGCCAAAGCCACGGTCGTGATGTTCGTCGCGACGCAGTGCCCCGTCTCCAACGCTTACAATGAGCGTATGGTGAAGCTCGCCCAGGAGTATTCCCCCAAAGACGTGCGCTTCATCGGGATCAATTCCAACAAACAGGAGTCCATCGAAGAGGTCGCCAAGCACGCAAAGGAGCATAATTTCCCGTTCCCGGTCCTCATCGATGTGGGCAACGTCATCGCCGACCGGTACAACGCGCAGGTCACTCCGCAGGTCTACGTGATCGATCAGCAGGGCATCCTCCGCTACATGGGCCGCATCGACAACAGCCAGGACGTGATCGGCATCAAGTCCCAGGATCTCCGCGCGGCGCTGGATGCCGTCCTGGCGGGCCGCACTCCCCCCGCCACGGAGACTCGCGCGTTCGGGTGCTCTATCAAGCGGATGGAAAAGGGGTCCTGATCTTGTCGCTTTACAACCGTCATGCCGGGTTCATCACGGGATGGGCGAAAACGATAGCCGGGGGAGCGGGTCTGGCGTTGCTGCTCGGCTCTACCCCCGCTTTCGCCGCCGATAGCTCACCCGCCGTCTCTCTCCAGCCCATCACAGCGAAGGGCATCCAACAGGAGATCAAGCAGAGCAAGGGCAAACTCGTCCTGGTCAGCCTCTGGTCCCGCTCGTGCCCGCCGTGCATCGCCGGTTATCCGGAACTGGTGCAGATGGGGAAGAAGTACGGCCCGAAGGGGCTTCGGATCCTCTCCATCAACGTCATCGATGACGAGCGGACCCGGCGGGACTGGTCGATCCCATTTCTCCAGAAGCAGAACCTCCCCGCCGAGTCGTTCGACGTGTATTACGAGAACGAGCCGGACGACGAGTCGTTCATCAAAGCCCTTGACGCGAAATGGTACGGCGGACTCCCGGCCGAATTCCTCTTCAACACGCAGGGGAAGCGCCTCGCGTCCATGACCGAAGAAGTGGACATGGCGAAGCTGGAGAAGTTGATCGTCCAACGCCTGGAGGGAACGTCGGGGGCGAAGACGGATGCCGCCGTCGCGGAGCTCCGCGAGTACATCGAGCGGAAGGGGGGCGTGCTCACATGGGACCCCTCCACCCGCACCATCCGGGCGACGGTCGGCGACCGGAGTCTCGTGCTCAAGCCGGGAAGCCGCAGCGCGCAGGTCGGCTCCAGAACCGTGAGGTTGGACCGCCCGGTGTCTATCGAGGAGGGGCGCACGATGGTTCCCCGAAGCCTCCTGGACTCGGCTTTCAAAGAGACGGGATGAGCCTTTCTGAACCGGCTGCCTCAACCCACCTTCACACACAGCTCCGGCCCCTCGCGATTTCGCGGGGGGCTTTTGCTTGCCCCGAAGAAGAGGAATCGCAGGATTCGGGCGGAAGCAGTTCTATATGCGTGGGCGTGAGTTGAGGGTGAAGACCGGCGGTTGAAACCGCGGCAACAACGGCACGAAGTCGCCCTCCGGCGACTCCACCCCAGCCCGACCGCTTTTGTAGAACTCAACAAAACATACGCGCATGTCATCTCCTCTTGTCCACCCGGTTGGTACCGTCTTGTCCTCCCGGTAGGTACGCACATGTCATCCCGAGCGTACGCGAGGGATCTGACCGTACGGGAGAGAGTCTTTCGGCCCAACAGAGAGTCTTTCGTACAGGAGAGGGGCGTTCGTCCTCGGGATCAGATTCCTCACTCCGTTCGGAATGACATAAGAGAATCGGAAGGACATGGAAGGGAGTCCCTCCGTAAGTCGCACCCAATCTAAACCTTCAGAATTCCGGAAGGGGAGTCCGCGCAGACGGACTTCGCGTGCCGTTGTTGACGCGAATTCATTCGTCGGGCATTCTCACCCAACGTTATGAACCGGATCATAAACTATTCCTCGTACTTCAAAATTCTTCATGAAAGGAGACGGCGATGGCGACCGTACCGAAAGTCGTGGAGGGGGGGCCGAGCGCGCTCATGCTCGACGTGGCGGACCTGAACGAGCTGAAGCAGAAAGGCTGCCTGGTCGTGCAGGGGTTCGACCGAAAAGTGGCCCTGTTTTACGACTCCGCAAAAGACGAGGTTCACGCGGTGGACAACCGCTGTCCCCACCTCGGGTTCCCGCTCGATAAGGGGACGGTGCAGGACGGCATCCTCGTCTGCCACTGGCACCATGCCCGCTTCGACCTCAAGAGCGGCTGCACCTTCGACCTCTTCGCCGACGACGTGCCCGCCTTCCCGACCGTCGTGAAGGGGGATCGCGTCTACCTCGCCCGCCCGGCTCACTCCGACCCGGTCGCCCAGGGAAAGCGCCGCCTCCGCGAAGGGATGGAGCAGAACATCGGCCTTATCATCTGCAAGTCGATCCTCAGCCTGATGAAAGCCGGGGTGCCCGCCCGCGAGATTGCGAAGGAGGCCGGACTCTTCGGCGTGAAGAACCGCGACGGCTGGGGTCAGGGCCTCACCATCCTCCAGGCCATGGCGAATGTTGCCCCCCGCCTGCCGGACGAGATCGCCTACCTCGCCCTCGCCCACGGGTGCAACCGGGTCGCCCAGGACTGCGCCGGGCAGGCGCCGCGCCGGGAGCGCTACCCCCTCGACCGGGACGACAGCGATTTCGAACAGCTCAAGGAGTGGATGAAGCACTGGACCATCGCCCGGCACCGGGATGGCGCAGAGCGGACCTTCCTCACCGGCCTGAAGAACGACCTCTCCCGCGAGAAGATCGCGGATCTCCTCTTCACCGCCGCCACCCAGCGGTACTATGCGGATGTGGGCCACCCGTTCGACTTTACCAACAAAGCGTTCGAGATGGTGGAATCCATCGGGGAGGAACACGCCGAAGCGGTCCTCCCGACGGTGATCGGCGGGATCGTCGGCGCGCGGGGCGGGGAGGAGTCGAGCCAGTGGCGCTACCCCATCGACCTCGTGCCCACGCTGGAAGCGGCGTTCGAGCGGATTCCGGCGCTCATGGCCGAAGGCGAAGGCAAATCATGGGACCGGGTGGCCGGCCTCGCCGACGAGCTGCTCGGGGATACCCCCCAAGCCATCATCGAGGCGATCCAGCGGGCCATGCAGGAAGGCGCAAAGCCGGATCAGCTCACGAAAGCCCTGGCCTACGCCGCCGCGCTCCGAATCGCGCGGTTCGGCACCGCCAACGAGTTCGGGGATTGGGACACGGCGCTGCACACCTTCACGTACAGCAATGCGCTCCACAACGCCGTCAAGCGGACGGCCTCGCCGGAGGTGCTGCGCGGGGTTTTCCATGGCGCGGTTTCCGTCTACCTCGACCGCTACCTGAACATCCCGCCCGCCCGGCTCCCCCACGAATTGGGCACCCTCCACGAAGAAAGCGAGGATCCCCACGAGCTGCTGTCCACGTTCCTCGACGTGCTGAACACGCAGCAGAAGGTGAGCCGAGCGGCGCGGATCACGGCGCGCTACCTTTCGCTGGGCCATCCGGTCGAGCCGCTGATCGCGACGCTGGCGCATGCCGTGGTGCGGGAGGACGCGGCGTTCCACACTTTCCAGATGCTCGAAGCGGGAATCCGGCAGTACGAGGAGTGGGGCGATACCCCGGAGGGCCGGAACATCCTCGTGGCGGTGGCGCGATACATTGCCGCCCATGCCCCGACAATGCGTTCCTTCTACCAGACGGCGGACATCGCCCGACGGCTCCACCGGGGTGATGACCTGTATGAAGAGGATGCGGCGTGAGGGCGCAAACCGCAGAAATTATGGGAATTCCAGCCGTTCCATCCCCCAGAGAAACGCATCCAGCCCGTGCGCGAAGTGGCAGAGCATCACGTCCATCTCCCCCAATTCGATGTTTTGCGGGAGCGTGAGGGTGTTCACTCCCACCAGGGCATCCGCGCGCTGGAGCGGCCACGGGAAATGATGGGCTTCGCTGCGGTAGAGGTTCCCTGCCGGATCGGCGGCGTAGAGGCAGTACCGCTCCACCAAGATCGGAAGA
>JAHWJO010000357.1 GCA_019348365.1 Armatimonadota bacterium
CCGGCGAATGAATTCGCGGCAACAACGGCACGAAGTCCGCCTACGCGGACTCCCCCTCCGGAATCACTGAAGGTTCATGTGGGGATAGACTTACGCGGGGACACACTCGCCCGTGTTCCTCCGAGCGGAGGGACTCCCTTCCATGTCATCCCAACTCCCTTCTTTGGCATCCTGACTCTCTTCCATGTCATTCCGAGCGAAGCGAGGAATCTGACCCCGAGGACGAAAGACTCTCTCTCGTACGGAAGACTCTCTCATAGATCGAATGCCTCTCTCACGTACGGTCAGATCCCTCTCTCACGTACGGTCAGATCCCTCGCGTACGCTCGGGATGACATGAAGGTACGATGGTCCTCCCCCGATTTCGTGGACAGGAGGTTAAGCAGCCCGTCGCATCGTTTCAGGTGGATGATGTTGTTGCTCAAACTGTTCCGGACTGAGGTAGCCGAGAGACGAATGGCGGCGTTTGCGGTTGTACCAGACCGCTATCCATTCGAACACGGCAGTGCGGGCCTCGTCCCGTGTAGTGAAAGAACCGCGGTGGATCAGCTCCCGTTTCAGCGAAGCGAAGAAGCTCTCCACCGGGGCGTTGTCGTAGCAGTTGCCCCTGCGGCTCATGCTGCAAACAGCTCCCACCCCTGAGAGCAGCGCCTGGTAATCGCCGCTGGCGTATTGGCTGCCCCGGTCGCTGTGGCAGATCAGGCCCGCGCCCGGATTTCGTTGTTGAAGGGCGCTCTCTAATGCTGTCATCACCAAAGAACGGTCGAGGTTGTCCTTCATGGACCAGCCCACGACCCGGCGCGAGTGCAGGTCGAGCACTACGGAGAGGTAGAGCCAGCCTTCGTCGGTCCACAGATACGTGATGTCGGCGGACCAGTGAGTGTTCGGCTCCTCCGCCGTGAACTTCCGTTCCAGCCGGTTGGGTGCCACGGGCAGCGGATGATTCGAGTCCGTGGTGGTCACATACCGGCGGAGGGGACGGGCGGTGATCTCATACTTCCGCATGATCCGCGCCGCCCGGTTTTCGCTGCAAGTGAACTCCCTGGCCAGCAGCTCCCGGTGGATCCGAGGGCTGCCGTAAGTCCCTTTGCTCTCCTGATGGGCGGCGCGGATCTCGATCAGGAGGCCCTGCTCCTCCTGGGCGCGCCGGCTGGGGCGGCGGCGCTTCCAGGCCGAGTAGCCACTCCGGGAGACCTTCAGCGCCCGGCACAGCGCAGCGACGGAGAACCGCCCTTCCTGCTGCTGGATGAACGAGTATCTCACTGCGGGCGGACAGTGAAGATACCCACAGCCTTTTTTAAGATCTCATTCTCCTCCTTGAGCCGGGCCATCTCCCGTCTCATCTGAGCCAACTCGGGATCCTGAGCGTTGCCCTGGCCGGGAAAGGGGTTCTCGACTCCCTTTTCCAACTGCCGCTTCCAGCGGGACAGCACGCTCTCGTGGACGCCGAGATCGCGGGCGGCCTGGGAGAGGTTGCCGCGCTCCTTGGCCAGACGGACCGCATCGCGCTTGAACTCCTCGGTGAAGACTCTCCGTTCCTGCCGTTGGGCTGGATGTTGTGCCTGTTGTTCGGACATCGGACCCTCCTTCTACGGATGGGATTCGACGGAACGGCCTTGCTTAACTCCCTGTACTTCACTTCGGGGGAATACCAAGACTCGGGAGGACAAGAGGCGATAGTTTGCGCGTAAGTTTAGTTGGGTTCTACTGAAGCGGTCGGGCCGGGGGTGGAGTCGCCGGAGGGGGAGTCTGCGCAGGCGGACTTCGTGCCGTTGTTGCTGCGAATTCATTCGCCGGGTACTCCCAGCATGTCACGCCAGCCTTTTAGTGGAAGTGAAGCGAAGAAAGAACCTGTTCCAGCAGCCAGATCGAGACGAACCCCAGGCCGGTGTAAAAGAAGATTGGACCTTTTTCGTGCTCCCACATCTCCTTCAGGATCGCGAAGAAGACGATGTAGAGGAAGCTCCCCGCCACGACGCCGAGCAACCATCCCATCTGGGCCGGGTTGAGGTTCAGGAAAAGCAGTCCCAGCAGCGCGCCCAGTCCCGTCGCCATCTCGATGAGGAAGGTGATCCCCAGCGCGCGAGGCCGCCGATATCCCGCGCCCCGCAGGACCGTCATCAGCGCCATGCCTTCGGGGATCTTGTGGTACGACACGGCGATGAAGATGAGCAGGCCTAGCTCCGCCCCCGTGCTCGCCGTCCCCTCCAGCCCCGCCCCGGCGACGATGGCGAGGCCGTCGGTGAGGCTGTGGAGGCCCATCGCCACCATCATCAGGATGCCGAGCTGGAAGAACCCCTTCTCCGACTGCGTGGCGTTGCACGCGGGGCACAGCGCGTAGACGTACCGCCCGATGAGGTAGAAGGCGGCGAGGCCGGCGGCGATGGAGGCGATCCCCGGCCCGAATCCGATCAGGTGGGTCGTTTCGGGAAGAAGGTGGGTGAGGGTGACTCCGAGCAACCCCCCCGCCGCGAAACTGACGAGGGCGCAGAGCAGCCGGTGGCTCGTCCGACCGGGGAGGGCGATCAGCGCGCCGAGGAGGGCGGCGGCGGTCGCGCCGAGGATCCGGAGGAAGATCAGTCCGGAGGGGTCGGAGAAGCTCACGCGGCGGCCTTTTCCTTCAGCAGCCGCATCCCGTTCAGGATCACCAGGAGGGCGCTCCCCTCATGCCCGAGCACGCCCACCGCCAGCCCGATCCGGTTGAACAGGATGCTCCCCACGAGGACCGCCACCACGAAGAACGAGAAGGCGAGGTTCTGGCGGATGACGGCGAGCATCTTGCGGGAAAGCCCCACGGCGAACGCGAGGTGATGGAGGTCGTCGCCCATGAGGGCCACGTCGGCGGTTTCCAGCGACACGTCGGAGCCCGCCGCGCCCATCGCCACCCCGACGGTCGCCAGCGCAAGCGCGGGGGCGTCGTTCACCCCGTCGCCGACCATCGCCACGCGCCCGTATCGCTTCAGCAGCTCCCGCACGGCCTCGACCTTCTCTTCGGGCAGGAGGTTCGCGCGGATTTCGGTGATCCCCAATTCCTTCGCGACGGCGCGGGCGGCCCGCTCGTCGTCCCCGGTGAGCATGACGAACTGCTCGACCCCCATCCGCCGGAGTCGTTCGAGCGCGTCGCGGCTGACCTCGCGGATCGTGTCCTCCACCGCCAGCGCGCCCATGAGCTGCCCATCCCGACCCACCCAGACCGGCGTCTTCCCCTGCGAGAGCCACGCAGCGACCTGCGGCCCCAGGGAATCGAGGGCGATCCCCTGCCCTTCGAGGTACGCGCGGTTGCCTGCGAAGACGGTCCGCCCGTTCACCAATCCTTCCGCGCCGCGTCCGGGGATGGACGCGAACGACTCCGACGGCTTCACGCCGATCCCCCGTTGTTCCGCTGCGTTCAGGACCGCCCGCGCGATGGGGTGCTGCGAGTGGACCTCGACCGCCGCCGCCGCTGAAAGCAACTCGCCTTCGGTCACGCCCGCCGCCGTCATCAGGCCGGTGATGGCGGGCTTCCCGGCGGTGAGGGTACCCGTCTTGTCGAAGGCGATGCAGCGCACCGACCCGAGGGCTTCCATCGCCGCGCCGCCTTTGGAGAGGACCCCCTGCCGCGCCGCCCGCCCGATGGCCGCCGCCACCGCGACCGGCGTGGAGATCACCAGCGCGCAGGGGCACGCCACGACGAGGAAGGTCAGCGCGCGGTGGAACCACTCCGCGAACGGGAGGTTGAACATCAGGGGCCAGGCGATCCCCGTGACGAGCGCGGCGGCGATGACGCTGGGGGTGTAGATCCGCCCGAACCGTTCGGTGAAGCGCTGGGAGGGCGCTTTCTGGGCCTGCGCCTCCTCCACGAGATGCACGATCTTCGAGAGGGTCGTCTCCTCGAACGGGCGCAGGGACCGCACCACGAGCGACCCGTCGCCGTTCAGGGTCCCGGCGTAGACGGAATCCCCCTCGTCCTTTTCCACCGGCAGGGGCTCGCCGGTGATCGCCGCCTCCTCGACCGAGGAGGTTCCGGTCAGAACGACCCCGTCCACCGGGACCTTGCCGCCCGGCTTGACGCGGACCTCGTCCCCCGGACGGATCTGCTCGACGGGGATCTCCACGTCGCCGCCGTCTTTGATAAGGGTGGCGGTCTGCGGAGCCATCTCCATGAGTCCCCGGATGGAGGCGCGGGTCTTCTCCACCGTCATCGATTCGAGGGAGTTGCCGAGCGAGAAGAGGAAGATGACCATTGCGCCCTCGATCCACTCCCCGATGAGCGCCGCGCCGAGGGCCGCGACGAGCATGAGGAAATCGGTGTCGAAGGTGAAGGTGCGGAGCGCGCCGACCGCCGTGCGCGCAAGGGGATACCCCCCGGACAGGATGGCGGTGGCGTACAGAAGCGTGGGAACGATCTCCGGCGCGCCGAGCCACGCGGCGAGGAATCCGAGGAGGAGGAACAGTCCCGACGACCCCGTGGCGAGGAAGTTGCGATAGCGGACCCAGAAGGGGACCGGCCCGGCGGGAACGTTCCCGTCTTCCACCCCATAGCCGAGGGTCTCGATCTGCCGGACGACATCGGTGAGGGCGGCGGCGTCCGGCTCGTACTCGACCCACATCCGCGCGGCGGCGAAGTTGACCTGCGCCGAGAGCACGCCGGGGACCCGCTGCACCCCCTTTTCGAGCTTCATCGCGCAGTCCGGGCAGTCCATGCCGGAGAGGGTGAGGGTTTCGTGGCGGATGCGCCGCCCGAGGTCCACCCCGATCTCTTCCGCCGTCCGCTCGACGAGAAGGAGTTGGCACGTTTCGAAGCCATCGTGCTCGATCCGCCGCGGGCCGGAGCCAAGGAGCAGATTGCGCTGCTGGCGCGCTCCGCAGTGCCGCGGATCGCCTATGTCTCCTGCAATCCCGCCACCTTCGCGCGAGACGCGCAGCGCCTGGTGGAGGGCGGCTACAGCCTCGAGTGGGTGAAGCCTGTCGGCCAGTTCCGCTGGTCAACCCACGTCGAACTGGTGGGGAGCTTCGCGCGAACGGGCACCGCCTGAGCCCCATGCAAAAAACCCCCGCCGGTGAGGCGGGGGTTTCGTGTTCTTAGCCGAACAATTTGGCGAAAGCGCGCTTGGCGCGGTCCCGCCAGTGGCCGCGATGGTAGGCGTCGGAGGCGAGCAGCGGAAGGACGCTGGTCGCTTCGGCGAACACCATCTGCTCCTGGCTGGTCGAAACCTTGCCCCAGCTCGCCGCTTCCTGAAGGGTCGAGGACGAGCAGGCGCCATCGCGCACGTCGGCGACCGTGATCTGGATCGCATATTTGTGCACTTCGACATCATGG
>JAHWJO010000358.1 GCA_019348365.1 Armatimonadota bacterium
TTCCGATCTGACGTGGGCAGCCACGTGGCGCACCCCGGCCTCTGCGAAAGCTGCGCGACGATTGTGGAAGCCATCGAGCGTTAAGCGTTGGGCTTTGAGCGTTGAGCGTCAGGTACCGGGCAGTCCTGATAGGTGGTCCCCCTCTTTTCGTATCCATGGGAGTGGGGTATAGTTAACCCAAGAGTCGGCCTCCCGACCCTCAACCCTTAATGCTCAACGCCCAACGCCCAACGCTTAACGCCCAAAGAGGAGAACGTATGCCGCGAACCGATCTGGACTTCGATCAATTCAGGAAGCAGCTGATGGAGGAGCGGGAGAAGGCCCTCCAGAGCGAGCACAACGCCGACGAGATCTTCGATACGAGCGAGGAGTTCGAGACCGGCGAGCTGACCACCCACGACGATCATCAGGCGGACATCGCGACCGACCTGACGAACCGCGAGCAGGCGGTGGTGCTCCGGGACAACATCCGCCACATCATCGATCAGATCGATCATGCGCTGGAGAAGATCGACAACGGCACGTACGGCATCTGCGACGATTGCGGCGAGAACATCGCCCTGGAGCGGCTGGAATTCGAGCCGTACGCCGCGTATTGCATCAAGGATCAGGCGAAAATCGAAGGCACGGGTTGAAACGAATCATTTTTTTACTTGCATTCCTGGTTATCGCTGCGGACCAGGCCACGAAGCTCTGGATGAGCCATTCCCTCGCCGACCTGCGCGTGGTTCGGGTGATCCCCGGCCTCGCGTGGGAGCTGTCGCACAACGACGGCGCGGCGTTCGGAATTCTGGAAGGCGGCAACCTGGTTCTGATCGTGGCTGCCGTTTTCGCCGTCATACTGCTGCTCGTATGGGCGCGGCAGGCGAACACGCGAGGGATGGCCGTCGCGCTCGGGCTGCTGATCGGCGGGGCGGTGGGGAACCTGATCGATCGGGTGAGACTCGGTTATGTGGTGGACTTCATCGCGCTCCAGTACGGGGGGCAGACGGTCTTCCCGAATTTCAACCTCGCCGACAGCGCCATCACGGTCGGCGCGCTCATGCTCGCCTACTGCTGGTACCGGCTGGAGCAGTCGCGCGAGGACGAGACCGATGAACGGGTCGCGGAGACGGAACGGCAATCTCCCTCCCCCGCCATGAGCGAGGAAGCGTAGCGTTTTCAGTCGGGGAGCGCCCTCACCCCGGCCTTCGGCCACCCCTCTCCCAATTCTGGGAGAGGGGCCAAACGAGTCCATCCGTACATGGGAGTGGTACGGAGTACAAAGGGCCTACCCCGAAAAGGATGTACCCTCAGATCCCTCTCCCTCCGGGAGAGGGCCAGCGCGAAGCGCGGGAGTGAGGGCGTACCCAATACCCAGCTCCCCAATTTCCTGACTCCCCAACTCCCCAATTTCCCAATTTCCCAAGTTCCAGGAGTTCATCCCGTGTATCCGATCCTTTTCCAACTGGGCCCGCTGAAGTTCCATTCCTACGGCGTGCTGCTCATGCTCGGCTTTGTGGCGGCGGTGGCGTGGAGCATCCGCGAGGGCAAGCGGCGCGGCATCCGGTCGGAAGACATTGTGGATACCGGGCTGCTCCTGCTCGTCTCCGGGCTGATCGGAGCGCGGGCGCTCTACGTCGTCCTGCATCCGGGGGAGTTCTCCGGCCCGAGGGACTGGTTCACCGTCTGGGACGGGGGCCTCTCGTTCCACGGCTGCCTGATCACCGGCACGCTGGCGATGTTCTGGATAGCGAAGCGGCGCGGCATCTCCCTCATCGCGCTGATGGACACGGCGGCGCCGGGAGTCGCGCTGGGGTACGCCATCGGGCGGATCGGGTGCTTCCTGGGCGGGTGCTGCTACGGCGCGGCCTGTAAACTCCCCTGGGCCACCCGGTTCGCCGACCCTCACGCCCCCGGCGGCCTCACGCCCCCCAGCCACCCCACGCAGATCTACTCCTCGTTCGCGGGGTTCCTCATCTTCGGGTTCCTGGCGTGGTACAGCCCCCGGCAGAAGTACCCCGGCCAACTCGCCCTGCTGTTCCTTTTCCTCTACTCGATCTACCGGTTCGTGCTGGAGTTCTACCGCAAGGGCGTGAGCGCCATCGTCGTGACGCAAGGGTTGACGCAGGCGCAGATCGGGAGCCTGGTGATCGCGGGGATCTCTCTTGCGCTGATGATCGCCGCCGCGTACTACTATGGGCGGCGGAAGCCGGGGCCGCCGGAAGTCACGCGGGACGAGCGCCCCGATGCCGTGGCGCTCCGATGAGGCGGTCATGAGCGACGAGCCGGAATTATTTGATGAGCCGTTGGAGTTCGAGGACGAGCTTTATGAGGGGGAGGCGGAGGGCCTGCCCCCGTCCTCCGCATCTCCTCAGGCCACCGAGGGGACCGAAGCGGGGGAGACGTTCCGGCTGAATATCCCGGTGGAGTGGGCGGGGTACCGGATCGACCGGGTGCTGGCGACCGCCTTCCCCGATCACTCCCGCTCGCTGCTCCAGCGGCTCATCCTCGACGACGAGGTGAAGGTGGACGGGCGGACCTATCGCCCCTCGCACAAGGTGAAGGAGGGGGATGAGGTCGTCGTTCACCTGCCGCCCTCCGGCCCGCCGCCCCTCATCCCCGAACCGATCCCGCTCGACATCCGCTACGAAGACGACCAGCTCCTCGTCATCCACAAGCCGAGGGGGATGGTGGTCCACCCCGCGCCGGGAGCGCATACGGGGACTCTCGTTCACGCGGTGCTCGCCCACTGCCCGGAGGGGCTATCGAGGGTGGGCGGGGAGGGGCGGCCCGGCATCGTCCACCGGCTGGACAAGGACACCTCCGGCCTGATCCTCGTCGCGAAGACGGACGTTGCTCACCGCTCCCTCTCTAAGCAGATACAGGCGCGCTCCGCCGAGCGTCGGTACATCGCGCTGGTGTGGGGGGAGCCGCGCTTCCAGAAGGCGCTCGTGGACGCGCCCATCGGACGGCATCCGGTGGAGCGCAAACGGATGGCGGTGCTGGCCCTCTCCGGCCCCGGCGACTCCGGCCCCCGGAGCCGAGCCGCCCAGACGGAGCTTTCCGTGACGGAGCGGTTCGGGTTCTGCACCCTCTTGGAGTGCCGCCTGCTCACGGGCCGCACCCATCAGATCCGCGTTCACTGCGCCCACATCGGCCATCCGGTGGTGGGGGATCAGACTTACGGCAAGAACCAGCGCACCCCCCCCGAAGCGTTCCATGACACGGCGCTCCGGAGCGAGTTCGATAAGATAATAGCGGCTATGGGCGGGCAGGCCCTCCACGCCTACTCCCTCGCGTTCGACCACCCCCAAACCGGCGAGCGGCTGACCTTCACCTCCGACCCCCCGGAGGACTTCGCGGAACTGATGACTTTTCTTCATACATTTACCCGTCATCGGTGAGACAGCTTATCAGCCCAGAATAGGGATTCAGCACAACATGTTCAGCACAACATGTATAGAAGTGGGTAAGAGGTCAGCATGGCAATTCTACTCGGCCTGGAACAAAATATTCTTTACTGTCTTCTTAAGATAAGTAAGATCATCAGGTTAAACCTGCTGATTTAGCCTGCTGAGAACATATTAGATAGGTCCAACGATGGCATTTTCAGGCAAATACAGTATGGAATTCTTTACAGTGAGCAATTTTAGGAGAGTAGCCATGCTGCGGGCCTTTCTCAACAGTTTTGTCATCTGTACGGTTTTCATTTCTTCTCTGGCCATCGCGGAGAGGCCGGACCTCCTCTGGCTGAAGGGGAGATCCCAACTGTACCACGTATGGAGTCCGTATACGAATAACCTGACGGAGGCCATTCTCGCCTTCTCCCCGGATGGAACACTCTTCGCTCTCGCGACCCCTTGGTGCGTAGAGGTTCGCAGGGCGGCTGACCAGACGCTCGTGTTCACCCTCCCGAACAGGTCCATGGAAGCCATGTTGAAATCTCCCGACCCGATGGCCATCTTCTTTACGCGGGACGGTCGGGGGATCGTCACGCAGGAGGAAAGGACCTCATTCCGCTACTGGAATGTCAGCGACGGAACGCTGTTGAATACCCTTCGGTCGGAGGACTCCTCCGCGTCCGTCTCCCCCGACGGACGGTTTATGGTGGAGACCGAGCGGCCTTCCGGATCGCCAGTCACTTCGATGCGCGTCCGGCGGGTCCGGGACGGCGCACTGATGGTCGCCAGGGAGAGAGTACGAACCTGGACGTTCTCTCCCGTTTCCGATACGCTGGCGGTCGTGCTGGAGACGAGCGCCGTCCAACTCCTGAACCCGGAAGACGGCTCCCTCCGACGTGAGGTCGCGGGCTCGGCATTTCCTGCGGAAGCGTTTCAAAACGTGAGGTCGGTCTCCCTCTCTCCCGATGGGTCTGTACTGGCCGCTGCGATGACGGACCGGGTGGACCTGTATCGTCTCGACGACGGGAGTTTGATCCAGTCGCTTCAGAATTTGAAAGCCGCCCAGTACTCGGAACCCCCCCGGTTTTCTCCCGATGGGCAGCTCCTGGGCACGTTCGGCATCGGCCGGGGATTCGTCTTCTGGAGGCGGGACAACGGGCAATGGGTTCCCGCGTTCCCCCAGTACGATGGCAGTCGGGATTTCCTGTTTTCTCCGGATGGGCGGTTCCTTGCAACCCCCGGAAGGGAGAACAATGTTGCTAAAGTCTGGCGGACCAGCGACGAGCAATTGGTCCATGTGCTGGCTCAAGGCCAACCCATCGCATTCTCCCCGGATAGCGATCTCCTTGCCATCCTCAGCCCAACGCCGATGACACCGTTCTCGACGATATTTACAGACCCGTTCTCCTACTTCTCCTACTACCCGATCACATTGTGGCGCGTGAGCACCGGTCTGCAGGTCGTCAACCCCGGTCGTTTCAGCGGGGCCACCGCCCTGGCGTTCTCCCCGGATGGGAGGACGATGGCAGTCGCCGGCACCGAGATTCAGCTCTACGATGCTATTACGGGAGATCTCCTCTCCGTCTGGCCCAAAGGGGAGGGAAACTATTACCTGCTCCGCTTCGGCGAAGACGGCCAGACGCTCATTTCCGAGACGCACGAGTGGCGCGTCTCGGACGGGAAACTCCTGCGCCGGTTTCCCCGAATCAACATCAACGATCCGGTCTCGCCCAATGGGCAATTCTATGCGGCCACCTCATCCTACCCCCGCCCCCCATACCCGGTGAGGTTCTATCGCACCGCAGATTCATCGAAAGTTAACACCCACTCCCTTGAAGGATCGGATTAAATCATCTCCCCTGTGGCCTACAACCCAGATAGCGAAGCCCTGC
>JAHWJO010000359.1 GCA_019348365.1 Armatimonadota bacterium
CTATCGATACCTCTTGATAACCCCTCTCTCTATCCTTTCTATACACCCTCTAAGGTGAATCCTCCGTCTGACGGGATTCCCGGCTCCGGTTCCCGGTAGCGCTTCCAGGAACCGGAGCCGGTACGCTTGAAGCGCACCGGAGTTCCGAGGCTGGTGTAGGTTTTGATGGAGAGGATAGCGCAGAGATGGCGGTGGTTTTAAGGCGCGGGAGACGAGTATTTTTATTTCTTGCAATCTTGCTGGGTTCCGGGATGGGGGTTCGCCCCGCGCTTGCCCAGGATGCCTGGAGGGTGGTTTCCGTAGCTCCCACTCCGGGGCAGTTCTTTCAGCCGGGAGCGATCACCTTCGACGGGAAGGGCAACCTCTTTCTCCTGGATTTCGGGCGGACCGACTTCCCCCTTCAGAAGAGAGATCCGAACGGCAGTTGGACGGTCCTCGACCTGCCCCGGGGGTTCGAGGCGATTTCCAGCTTCACCGATATCACCGCCGATTCGCAGGGGAATCTCTACCTCTCGGATTTCTACCGGAACACCCTCCTGAAACGCTCTCCCGAGGGAGCATGGACGAATATCACCCCCCGTCCCGGTGAGTTTCCGCCGGGCGGAATCAGTTCCTTTGCTTTAGCCGTAGATGGTGAAGATAACCTGTACGTCGGAGAGTCGATGCGGCTGCTGAAACGCGATCCCCAGGGCAACTGGTCGGTCCTGGGGAGCTACGGCCAACGCACGCAGCCCGGCACCATCAACTTCCTGAGAGCCCTGGCTATGGATGCGGCGGGCCACCTATACGTGGTGGAAAGCTACCGAATCCAGAAACGGGACCGGGAGGGGAACTGGACGATCCTCTATTACGCGGACTTTCTGGAGCATAGCGCTGATGAGGCGGGCTACCGCAAGGCGGCGGTGGGAGCGGACGGATTCCTGTACTTGGCCGGGCGTCTCCCCTTCGGGGGGGCGCGCCGCGACTTCATCGAGAGGTTCGACCCGCGTGCCCCCACGGCGGTGAAGGGGTTTCCTCCCCACGGCATCTGGCGGAGGACGAACGCCGCGTTGGAAGCGCTGGATCTCGCGACCGGCCCGGAGGGACGCCTGTACGTCAGCCGCCCGATCGTGGCCTCGGCATCTGGTACGCCCAGGAGCGCAGCCCCGACCGGCCTCCTCCCCCTCCGGCGGACTTCTCCACGTTTGCCACGATCCGCCGGCTGGACCCCGACGGGACGGAGACGGTGTTCGCATCCTCACCGGCTCCCCTCCCCGGCCAGTTCGCCTCCCCGAGCCGCATCGCGATGGACTCCGCCGACAACCTGTACGTGGCGGACACCCTCTACAACCGAATCCAGCGGCGCGATAGGGGGGGGAACTGGACGGTGGCGGCGCCGCGTGGGGCCAGCCTTGGGCAGGTGGAGCGCCCGGTCAACGTCTGCGTGGACCGCGCGGATCAGCTCTACGTGCAGTCAGCCGGGCCGGAGGGGAGCCGAATCCAGAAGCGGGATGCCGCCGGAAACTGGACGGAGCTGCCGCCGGACACCCCGATGCCCTGCCCCCTCGTCGAGGAGCCCGTCGCCGAAATCTCCGACCGCGCCGGAAACCGGTACTTCCTGGGCCGCATCACCGACTCGAACCGCTTCAGCGACTACGGGGTGATCCGGCAGGACCCGCAGGGTAATATGACCTTGATCGCCCCGTCCGCCGAGATCCCGGACCCGCCGAAGCTCGGGGAGATCAAAGGCGGCATCGACCTGCTCATCGATCCCCAGGACCGGCTTCACATCCTGGACAACATGGGAAGCATCAGCCGCATCCAGCGACGGGAGCACGACGGAAGCTGGACGCAGATCGCCTTCACGGAGACGGGGGAGATCGGGCCGCTGGTGGAGTGGGCCGAGATCGACCGATTCGGCAACCTGTATGTCTATGAGACGCTGAATACCGGAACCGGGCCGACCGTCCTGAAGAAGCGCGATCCCCAGGGGAACTGGACGACGCTGCTGGGACCTGCTCTCCAAGGGATCCGGGATCTCGAAGTCGATTCGCGGGGGACCCTCTTCGCCCTGAGCGCAAGCGGCAGCCGGATCCTCGCCCTGATCGCCGCCGATGGCTCCCTCCGGGGAGACCTGAACGACGACGGATCGCTCACCGTGCAGGATGCCATTCTCTGCCTCCAGGTCGCACTGGAGATCCAGCCCCTGCAAGCCCGGCCCACGGGCATCGGAGACATGGACGGGGACGGGCGGCTGACCGTCGGGGATGCGGTGCTGATCCTGAAGCGGGTGGTGGGCCTGTAACGAAGCCGTTTTCCACAGCCAGGCTCAGTCAGCAGGATAGGCCCATTGCTACATGAACGTTTCGCCGGGGCGGGACTCCGGAAACGGCGCGTACTCGTTGATGCCGGGGACCGCCTCCCCGCGCAGGAGGAACGTCTTCCGCTTCTTCTCGCCGGTGATGCGCGTCGTCGTGGGGATGTAGCGGATCGTCAGCCCGCACCGGCGCTTCGGACTGGGGTTTGGGTGGCTGCCGTGGACGAGCATCGGGTGGTGCAGCGAGACTCCCCCGGCGGGGATCTCCACGTCCACCGTCCGCGCCTCGTCCTCCAGCGTGACCGTGACCCCTTCCGGCAGGACCGCCCGCCCCTCCACCGGCCGGTGCTCCATCATCGGCCATTGATGCGAGCCGGGGATCACGCGCATGCAGCCGTTCTCCACGGTGCTGTCGTCCACCGCCAGCCACGCCGTCACGACCTCCATCGGCTCCAGCGGCCAGTACGATCCGTCCTGATGCCACGCCACGGGGAGGCCGTCTCCGCCCGGCTTGCAGATGTAGTGCGAGGCGAACAGGGCGATATTCGGGCCGAGAATTGGCACCACGAGGTTGAGCAGCCGATCATCCGCCACGAGCCGTACCCAGAACGGGTCGTCGTACATCATGTGGGAGTGGAAGTGCTCCGGGCGGGTGTCCGGGTGCTTGCGGATCAGCCATTCGACGTGATCGGAGGCTCTGCGGATCGTGTCCGCGTCCAGCACGTCGGGGAAGACGGTGTAGCCCTCTTCCTCGTACTGACGGAGATGCTCTTCCAGTGTCATCCTTCTCCTCTTCATCCGACTTTCTCTTCTGTCATTCCGAGCGGAGTGGAACGGAGCGAGGAATCTGGCTGTCGATTTGAGAGTCTCTCGTCCTTCCGATCAGATTCCTCGCTCCGTTCCACTCCGCTCGGAATGACATGGAAGAGAGTCGGGAGGACATAGAAGGAAGTTCTTCTCGGAATGAGATCAAAGCAGAGTCTTTCCGCCAGTCCTGTATCCGTCCACCTCCGCGAGATCGATGAGGTAGATCTGCCGCCCATCGCCGCCGTGCGCGGAGTCGATGGCGATCTTCCGGCCCTGCGTATCGGCGCGCGGGTGGAGGTCGCACCGCCCCTCCCCTTTGTACTCCGGCGGAGCGTGGTAGGAGCCGAGTGGAATCTTCCGCCCCGCGCCGGGGTGGTAGAGATAGAGGTGCTGCAACCGTTCCCGGTCCGGATAGGTGTCGTTCAGGACCCACTCCCCGCCGGGGAGGTAGGTACAGTGGCCATTGACGGTCATCGCGTCCGGCCCCACCGCCTCCACCTCCTGTGTGCGGTCCCGGTAGAGGTAGAACTTCTCCCCCTGCGAAGGGTGCCACGCCCACGCCAGAATGTGCTCCGGGTCCCGCCAGATGAAGTGCGAGGTCTTCCCGTACGGGTCCACGATGTAAAGAGGGTCGCCGTCGGGGTCCGCAGTAAAGAGGCGGGTGGAGAAGCTCTCCCCCTGCCCCGGCTTCCTCCAGCGGTGGAGGAAGATGAACCGGGAGCCGTCCGGCGAGATGAGGAGGTGGTTGAACCAGTGCTTCGCCCCCGCCATATCGTCGTGGGGATTGGGGATGCGGACGGCATCGGCGAACGAGAGGATCAGATGCTGCTCCCCGGTGTGCAGGTCCAGCTTCCAGATCCCGGCGTCCTCCGGGGCGGGGTGATCCCGGTTGGGGTCGGGGAGGCCCGCATAACCGTAGCCGGGGCGGCAGTCGTTCAATCGCCGGAAGTCGGGCGAAACGGCCCACCGCCCGTCGGGGCTGACGGTGTAGACCGGCCCCGGCAACGTGCGCCGCTCTCCGGTCCGAACATCGAGGATTCGGCTGACGAAGCGGTCTCCCTCGCGATCATTCCAGATCACCTCGGACGATGAGCCGGGAAGCCACTGGAGCATGCAGCCCTGCTGCCAGTTCCACGCCCGGCTCTCTCCCATCTCGATCCAGCGGTCGCCGTCCTCCAGGTCAATCATGCCGACTTGAATCACGTCGTCGGGCCGGGGGGTGCGGTGCTCGAAACCCACTTCCATCCCCAGGATATACCGGCCCGATGGGTCGAAGGCGAGCTTGTCGTAGTAGCCGAACCAGTGGAACTTCGGCCCGTGGGTGATCGCGCGGGCCCTCGGTAAAGATTCGCTCATCCTCTCCCTCATCCGGAGGCCTTTCCCGGTCCCTCCGACTCCCGCCGGGCCAGCCAGCGGATGCCCCGGTCCATCACCCGCCGAAAGTTCGGGTCGTCGAACGTCTGCGTGTCGTGACCGGCCTGATAGCAGAAGACCCGGCTGCCCCGGAACTCCCGCGTCCACGCGAGAGTCCGCATGCTCTTCGGGTGGGAAGTGGTGAGGAGGAGATGGTTCCCGTTCTCCGGGTCCGCATCCGCCATCCGGTAGGTCTCGTCGATCATCGTCCAGCCGGACAGCCCGCGCGTGATCGGGTGGTCGGGATCGGCGACCTCGACCTCCACCGATTGATCCATGTGAAAGGATTGGAGGGTCCGGTCCTCGATCCCGACCAGATCGGACCAGAACGGCCATTCCTGAAACGCGACGATCCCGTGATGGAGCACGCAGATCCCCTGCGTCTCACTCCCCAGGCGCTCCAGCGTGGAGGAGAATTGCTTCTGGTACCAGGGCAGCTCGTCACCGGGCCGGAATTGGTGCATGTGGTAGAAGACGACGACATCGTACGCCCCGGCGAGCTTCGCGTCCGCCGTGTACTCGTCGAGCGCCTGGGGATAAAAGTCCACCTCCGGCATGTCACGGAAGACGGCGTAGAACGGCGGCACCTGGAACGCATGGCCGCCGGTGACGACCGCGACCTGGATCTTTCCATTATCGGGCAATGCGTGCGGCATGGATATTCACTCCGTTCTCAGGGTGTAGGGTGTAGGGTGTAGGATGCGCCCTTGTATCTTAGCGTTAGGGGTTGAACGTTGAACGTTCCCATCCGTTGG
>JAHWJO010000041.1 GCA_019348365.1 Armatimonadota bacterium
GGGGAGTAGGGCGTAGAGAGCCGTTGTACTCACTTTCGGATAGGACAGATGTTGGTCCTAAACCCGAAGCGAATCGCTCTGGATCACTACACCCCACTCCCTACACCCTCACAAGGAGGAGTGGGAGAATGGATGTCTTACGATGGGGACCCTTTGACGATATTCGCGCGATCCAGGACGAGGTCAACCGCCTGTTCGAGCAGCGGGCGGGCTCCTCTCCCCCGGCAGCGCGTCGGGAAAACGTCTCCACACGAGTCTGGACCCCCGCCGTGGACGTGATCGAGGATCAGGAGGAGATCGTCTTGCGAGTGGACCTGCCCGGCGTGAACCAGGACGAGATCAAGATCGAACTGACGGGTGAAAACCTGACGATCAGCGGATCTCGTCCCCTGCCCGGAGAAGACGAGCGGAGCAAGTACGTCCGCGTGGAACGGCAGTACGGCCCGTTCCAGCGCAGCTTCACCATCGGAGTGCCGCTGCATCAGGACAAGGTGACGGCGGACTACACCGACGGCGTGCTGGAAGTCCACCTGCCGAAGTCGGAAGAGACCAAGCCGAAGCGGGTGGAGGTCAAAGTCGGCGGCGGATGAGAGGATGTGTCGCCCTCACCCCGCCCTTCGGGCACCCCTCTCCCAGAGGGAGAGGGGCCAAACAAGTCCAAGGGTGACTGGGAGGTACAGCATACAAGGTGTCTAACCCGAAATGTTGTACGTTCGATCCCTCTCCCTTTGGGAGAGGGCCAGCGCGAAGCGCGGAGGTGAGGGCGACTCCCCGACTCACGACTCATAGACGGCTCTTAATAGGGCCGGAGGGTCAACCGTGCAAATTACCACACATGAATAAATGCAGAGATAAGTCCTTATTCACTTATATTCTTTATTTCTTAATCCCTTTCATTTCACAGGAACCCTTTAGAACGGCTCTGGCAGACGACGATGGAATATAAAGACTACTATAAAACGCTCGGGGTGGAGCGGACGGCGACGGAGAAAGACATCAAACAGGCGTACCGCCGCCTCGCCCGCAAGTACCACCCGGACGTGAACCCCGGCAATAAAGAGGCCGAGGACAAGTTCAAAGACGTCAGCGAGGCCTACGAGGTCCTGTCCGACCCGGAGAAACGCTCCAAATACGACCAGTACGGCCAGCACTGGGAGCAGGCGGCGCGGGGAGGCGCTCCCGGTGGCGGGTTCACTTATCAACCGGGCGGGCCGGGAGGCTACACCTACCAGCAGGGCGACGCGGACTTCGATCTCGGCGGCGGGTTCTCCGATTTCTTCGAGAACCTGTTCGGCGGGGGCCGCGCCGGGGCCGGGGGCCGAACCGCCACCCAGAGCCGACCCCAGACCGGCGCGAACCTGGAGCAGGAGCTGGAGGTCACGCTGGAGGAAGCGCTCAACGGCTCCTCGCGACACCTCTCGCTCCGGATCCCGGAGACCTGCCCGGAGTGCAAGGGCAGCGGCGATAAGCCCGGCGCGCGGCCCCAGACCTGCCCGGACTGCAAGGGGTCGGGGCGAATCCGCGGCATGGGAGGACTGGTCCAGAACGTCTGCCCCCGGTGCGGCGGCGCCGGCCAGGTCGTGCTGGAGCCCTGCCCCCGCTGCCAGGGACAGGGGACCGTCGAGCGGAACAAGCGCCTGGAAGTGAAGATCCCCGCCGGGGTCGATACCGGATCGAAGATTCGGCTTCAGGGGGAGGGGATGCCCGGACAGCGCGGCGGCCCGTCCGGCGACCTGTACCTCGTGGTCAAACTGAAGCCCCACCCGGTCTTCGAGCGGAAGGGGGACCACCTGTACACGGAGGTCCCCGTCTCGTTTCCGGAAGCGGCGCTGGGCGCCGAGATCCGCGTGCCCACGCTCACGGGCAAGGGGACGCTCCGGATCCCGGAGGGGACCCAGTCGGGCCAGCAATTCCGCATCGCGGGGCAGGGGATGCCCAACCTGAAGACCGGCCAGCGCGGCGACGAATACGTGAAAGTGAAGGTGACGGTCCCGAAGAACCTGTCGTCTCAAGAACGCGAGCTGGTGGAACGCCTGGCCGACCTGCGCCGGGAGAACCCCCGCGCGGCAGCGTAAAAAATGATGAATGATGAGTTATGAGTGATGAATGAAAAGCATTTGAGGCCGCAGGTTTGGCTTCGGCCCGACGGGGCTTCATTTATCACTCATAACTCATCATTCATAACTGATTTAAGGGAGGTGTGACGGATGGCCATAAAAGATGAGCCGGTGTATGCCATCAGCGTGGCGGCCCGGTTGTGCGACATGCACCCGCAGACCCTCCGCCTGTACGAACGCCTGGGCCTCGTGAAGCCCAACCGGCTGGACAACCGCAACCGGCTTTATTCCGATCAGGACATCGAGCGCCTGAAGCAGATCCAGCGGCTCACGAGGGATCTGGGCGTGAACCTGGCGGGCGTGGAAGTCATCTTCAGCCTGCTGGAGCAGATGGACAAAATGAAAGCCGACATGGAATCCGAAATGGAAGCGCTCCGGTCGGAACTCCGGAAGCGGGACCGGCGTTAAACTCGTATCGCCTACACGGTAGAGGGAGAGGGTCCGGAATAGGATTTCTGATACCCTTCGGGCAGGTTCATGCGCCGGAGGAGAGGTGAGTTCGCCCTTCGCGTTCCTCGGAACTTGGTCTCATAAGAGAGGGATTATTGACGCCTCGGTTCCTCCACCGGGGTGTCTTCGTTTTTCCGGGCCCCGGGAGGCCGGAACCCTCGCTCCCCGCCGGTCGTCAGAGAACGTGGTATCATAGAGCAGATTTCAATTCTGTATTTCGCCTCCTCTAGCGAGAGTTTATGAAACGTTTGATCCTCTTCTTAGCCCTGGTATCGGGGACGCTCTTTTCCGGGGCGGATATTTCCGCCTCAACGTTGACCCCGATTGAAGCCCCGCTTCTGCGCCTCCGCGCCTCCACGTTCGATCCTACTGCCTCCCGCGTCCGCTTCCTCTCCGCGACGGCGTACACCCAGTACCAGATCATCCAGGCCGTCGGGCCGATCCAGCCGGGCTGGCGCGAGAGCCTGGAAGGCACAGGCGCGCGGATCTTCGATTACGTGCCGGAGTACGCCTTCATCTGTCGCGTCCCCTCCGATGCCGCATCGCTCATCTGGAAGCTCCCGTTCGTCCGCGCCGTCACCCCGTACCTCCCCGCTTATCGCGTCAGCCCGAAGCTCGCGATGACCGGGCCGGTTTCCGCCGTCGTTTCCCTCTTCCCGGATGCGGACCCGGCGGCCTTTGCCGTCCATGTAAAATCGTATGGACTGGAGGGGAAGAAAACAGGCTCCACCCTCGTCACCGTCACCGGCGAGGCGGACGCCGTACGCCGCCTCGCGCAGGAAGAAGGCGTCCGCTGGATCGAGCCCCGCCCGCGCATCAAGGTGTTGAACAATCGAACACGACCCATCCTGGGCGTGAGCAAGGCGTGGACCGATCTCGGCCTCTACGGGAGTGACCAGATCGTCGGGATCTTCGATACGGGGCTGGACACGGGAAACCCGGAGACCATGCACGCCGACTTCCTCGGGCGGGTCGTGGCCGGAATGGGATTGAACACCCAGAACGACTGGGCCGACCGCTTCGGGCATGGAACCCATGTCGCCGGTACGATCGCGGGGAACGGCGCTCGCTCCGCCTCCCGGCCCAAGGAACGTATTTTCGAGCGGTCCTTTGCGGGGATCGCTCCGGAAGCCAAGCTGGTGATCCAGGAAGTGGATGTGGAGGAAGACGGCACGAGCGTCGGCTTTACTGACCAGACGGATCTCGGTCCGATCCTTCAGTGGGCGTATGACCACGGCGCGCGGCTTCATAATAACAGCTGGGGAGATGACAACGGTGAGCCGAACGCCTATACTCTCCACGCCCAGCAGATCGATCGGTTCATCTGGGAACACCCGGATTTTGCGATGTTCTTTGCCGCGGGGAACGAGGGCATAGACGGGATTAAGACGGACGCGGAGGGGCTGGAACTCCTGCTCTCCGGCGAAGACCCTTCCGAGTATCAGGACGGAATGATCGATCCGGGGAGCCTCTCCACCCCGGCGACCGCCAAGAATGTCGTCACCGTTGGAGCCAGCGAGGGGGACCGGCCCAGCGGTCCGCAGACTGCTTTGATCCCTTACAGCTTCCTCTTTTTTCGTTACCAGACGGATCCCATCGCCAGCGATTTCATCAGCAACAACGTCGATGGGATGGCCGCCTTCAGCAGCCGGGGCCCGACCCTCGACGGGCGCACGAAGCCGGACATCGTCGCGCCGGGGACCAATATCCTCTCCACGATCTCCTCCGTCGCTGCCTACAGCGGCTACTGGGAGATCTACAATGCCAGCTACGGCTATGCGGGTGGCACCAGCATGTCGACCCCGGTTACGACGGGGGCGGCGGCGCTGGTGCGGGAATGGCTGCAAAAGAAGCGGAACGTCCCCGCCCCGAGCGCGGCGCTCATCAAAGCCCTCCTGCTGAACGGCGCGCGGGACCTTTCCCCCGGCCAGTACGGCGAAAACGAAATGGAGATCCCCCCGCGTCCCAACTCCATACAGGGATGGGGCCGCGTGGACCTCGACCAGACCCTCCTCCCCCTCGATCCGCGCGAGATCCACTTCTCCGACGTGACCGCCGGGTTGGCGACGGGTGAGAAGAAGCGGTTCGTCTTCGAGGTGGAGGGAGGCACGCCCCTCGCCCTGACGCTCGCCTGGAGCGACTACCCCGGCGTTCCGTCCGCCGCCAAGGCGCTGGTGAACGACCTGGACCTGGTGGTGACCGGCCCGGACGGGAAGGTGCTGCGAGGCAACGGGGCGGAGGATCGCCTGAACAACGTGGAGGGGATCGACATCCCCTCACCGGCGACGGGCAATTACACGGTCGAGATCGCGGCGGTCAACGTCCCGAAGGGGCCGCAGCCGTTCGCGCTCGTGGTCTCCGGAAACGCGGTTCCGGAGGGCGGCGTGCCCCCGCCGCCGATCCGACCCGGCGACGTGAACCTGGATACGCATGTCAATACCGTGGACGTGGTCCTCGCCCTCCGGTCCATCGTGAATTTGGAGACGCTGTCCGCGACTCAGATCAAGGCGGCGGACGTGGCGCCCCTCAACGCTCCCGACGGGAAGGTGGACATCAACGACGCCTTCCAGATCCTCCGCTTCGTGGTCGGGATCTAATAAACTCACCGCAGAGACGCAGAGGCGCAGAGAACCCCCAACCCCTGAAGATGGAGGATGGAAGATAGAAGATACGTCAGAGGCAGGGCTTTCCCTCTATTATCGATCTTCTATCCTCAAGGGGTTGGGGGTTCTCTGCGCCTCTGCGTCTCTGCGGCGAATGCTCTTTTGGAAGTGTCTCCGGGCTTCCCAGGCGAGGAGGATCAGCACCGGGAGATACTCCACGAGAGGGACCCAGGGATTCTTCTGCGGCACCGGGTTCAGGTAAGCCAGGGAGATCAGCCCGCTCCAGAGCATCCAGCCTGGCGAGAGACGCATGCATAGGCCGGGGACCAGCCACGTCGCATACCAGGGATAAACGGTGTGGCTGAGGAGAAAGAAAGTCCCCATCGCCCAGGTGGACCGCTGCATGAGGTCCTGTTCATCTTTCCAGGGCCGCCACGCGAGTTTCAGCACGATCAGGCCGAGCAGCCCGGTCATCAGGAAACGGGTCCAGCGCAGGGGATCGCTGATGAAGAGGCCGAGCAGGTGATGGGTCCAGGCGAAGACCCCCGCGTTCCGAAGGCGGTTCTGGAGGTACTTGCTCATGCCCTCCCGGATCTGGCTGTCCGGCCCCATGTAGGGGAGCATCAGCGCCAGCACCGTCACCCCCAGCGCCAGCGAGAAGAGGACCGGACGCTTGCGGGCGAAGATCGGGAGCGCCGGGAGCAGGTACCCTTTCGCCATGAGCGACAGGCCCGCGCCGAATCCGCCGAGCAGCCCCACGCGGGGAGTCTCGCTGCGGCGGATCAGCGCCACCGCCACGAGCATGAAGAAGATCCCGAGCACGTCCTGGTGGCCGCTCCCGGACAGCTCCATCACCACGAGCGGGTGCCAGGCGTAGATCAGCGCCCGGTTCAGGGGCAGCCCCGCCCGGCTCAACACGAGAAGGATCAGTGCCACCGTGCCGAGGTCGAACAGCGCAAAGACGGCCTTGAACGCGTACGGAGTCGTGGCGCCGAGGGCCGCAAGAAGCGCGAAGATGCGTTGCGAGAGGGGGGGATACATCGTGACCCAGGTGGGGTGGTTGATGATCGTCCAGTAGTCGGTGCGGTACGGGGCCAGGGCCGGATCGGAGGGCGGATACCGGTAAGGATTGATTCCCTGCGCGCTGATGTGCCCGTCCCAGACGTATCGCCAGATGTCCGTGGAGAGGGACGGCAGCTGAAGGACGGCAATGAGGCGGAAGAGGACGGCGAAACCGAGGATGATCCAGAGCGCCCGGCGTGTACCGGCCCCGCTGCGGATCTGCCTCACGGACAGGAGGTACACGGAAAACGACAGGAGAAAGACCGGCACGTACGCTTCGGGATGCGCTTCCAGCCGGTGAGGCAGGCGACCGATCAGGAAGACGAGCGCCGCAAGGAGCGCGCCCAGGCCCAGCAGCGGGAGGTCCGGGCGGAGGGAGGGGAGAAAACCGGTGAGAGGACCGGATCGGTCGGGGGAATCGGTAGCGGACATTTCTTCGATTTTATGAGAGCGCTCGATGGGGAGTCAATCGTCCGGCCCATTCCCGGAACTTTTTATGCAGTTATGAAGGAGGAACGCTAACTCTGTAGAATCCGCTTTCCGGGATGTGCAGTAAAGATGACCCGCGATGAAGTACTCGATGCAAATCCTGAAGAACTCGATTCCACCCGCCGATAGAAGTACCGGTGATGCATGGAAGTTAGTTTTATCGTATTTGTATCAGGGGAAGGATCCCCCCTATATCGTTAATCGTCAGATCCATCTGGATATCCGTCAGTTCGATTCTAACCTAAGAAGATAATTCTGAATTCATAGACTCTAACAAGCCCTGCGACTTATTGACTAAGAGATTTAGCAAAGAAGGTTTAAATAAGACGCGAAACGTGGAATATAACTGCAAGTCTGATAGGAACCGACCATCCCCAAGACCCACGATCACAAAGCATGTCGTTCTTCGGTGAGGAGGAGAAATTGGTCATTCTGCTGGGATTTCTGATCGGTATGAGCCTGGGATACCTGTACGCGCTGTTGATGATCCACATGCAAACCAAGCGAAGCCGCCACGGCAAAGCTGAGGCGATGGTCCTGATCAAGAAGTAGAGTATCTCCCCCCCCGCATTCCCGTTGCACTGAACTTCCCTCCTTCGCATATATAAGCGAAGGCTTCTTCTGATTTCCCTGTGAATTCAGGAATTCCCGTCAGAAGAAGAACGATATATGACGGTCGACCCGGTCTATCAGTGGATGGGATTTGTAATCGGCTTGTTTTTGGGCGTTCTGTCCGGCGTTATGATCGCCGTGTTGAGACACCGCCGCTAATTGCGCTAATTGCGAGGATCGATGATCCGATTCTCCTTGGAAATTTGAGTTTGGCGAGAGTTTTGACGAAATAAGTGTTGCCTTCTCATCGTGTGCCAGGCCCCATGAGATTCTGCGATCTGCGAGCTGGTCAGAATCGCCTGAATCGGCCTGTCCACGGTTGTTTTCCTTTCCCCTGCATCCCCCGTTTACACCCCCTGCAAAACTCCCTGGAATCTGTCGTTTCCCCGTTCGCCTCGCCCCTTTATCCGTCCCCCGGACTCCCCCTGCCCGTCCGGCTTCCCTCAGAGAAATAGGACTTACGCAAAAGCCACCGCCTCTATCCTTTCGACTCTCTCCTGAATTTTTACTTCTACCTCTGGCATCTGTCCTTTTGACTCTCTCCTGTCATCCTGAGCGAAGCGAAGGATCTGCGTGTACGCTTGCGAAATCTCGTGTACGCCGGGGATGAAACGCAGATCCTTCGCTGACGCTCAGGATGACAAATGCGGTAGCCTGTGTGTAAGTTCTAAGAAAAACCGCGCGCGTTCCTCGAATTCGGAACGAGTCCCTTCTCAAACATACCCTGTTGTGATATTCTCGGGAAGAAGCCGGTTCATCCGGTAACAGAGATCGTAATACGACTTCCCGCTTGCGGGGTCTGCTTCCACCTGACCCCTTCGAGATTGACACTTTTGAGTAGTTCGGATATGCTCAAGCAGACGAACATCTGATTGTGTTGAAGCTCACAATCTGCGGCAGGCTGCCGCTTGTGAGTTGCTGCTCATCTGAAAAAAACCTGTTTGCACGGGGCGTTGCCTTCCGTATATATGATGAGGGGGCGTGAGCCTGGAAGTACGTGAACCTACAATTAAGGGTCAGGGCAGGGTTATATAGGCCTCCTGGGTATATAGGATCGCCAGGGAATCTTTTAGAGAACCCTATTGGTCGGACTCTTCTATCAAAATCTTTCGATGACATGGGGCATGCGGCATGAAGTCTCTCTTACTTGAACAGGAGATTGTTGCGCCATCTCTGACGGCATCCCGCGAGCGGGTGCAGGTGGACGGTAAATTCTTCCGCCGGGGCGAGGAGCGCTTCCGCATCGAGGGGGTCACGTACGGGCCGTTTGCCCCCGATGCGGAGGGGCATCAGTTCCCGGCTCCCGATGTCGTCCGCCGGGACTTCCAGCGGATGCGCCAGATCGGGGTCAACACGATCCGGACCTACTTCCTCCCACCCCACTGGTTCCTGAGCCTGGCCGAAGAGGAGGGGATGCAGATCCTCGTCGATGTCCCCTGGCCCAAGCATCTCTGCTTCCTGGATCGCCCGGACGCCCAGCAGGAAGCGCGGCGGCTGGTTCGGCATGCGGCATCCGTGGGCAAAAATTACTCTTCCCTGTTCGCCTACAGCATCGGGAACGAGATCCCCTCCGACATCGCCCGCTGGCACGGCGCGAAGAAGGTGGAGCGGTTCATCTCCGAGCTGTACGACGTCGCCCGCCAGGAAGACCCGCACGGACTCATCACCTACGCGAACTATCCTTCCACCGAATACCTGGACCTCTCCTTCCTCGACTTCCTGACGTTCAACGTGTACCTCCACGACCGCGAAGCGTTCACCCGCTACCTGTACCGGCTCCAGCACATCGCCGGGGAGAAGCCGCTGGTGCTCGGCGAGATCGGCATGGACACCATGCGCCACGGGGAGGAAGAGCAGGCCGAGTTCATCGGCGGTCACCTGCGCGAGGCCAGGCTGCTGGGGCTGGCCGGAACCTTCGTCTTCGCCTGGACCGATGACTGGTACACGGGCGGATTCCAGATCGAGGATTGGGCGTTCGGCATCACCGACCGGGAGCGGAACCCCAAGCCGTCTTTCCACGCCGTCGGAGACGTGTACGGCCGCTCGCCGTCCGCGCTACTGAACGAGACGCCGAAAGTCTCGGTGGTCGTCTGCTCCTACAACGGAGGCCCAACGCTCGACCAGTGCCTCGATTCGCTGATGAAGATCGACTACCCGAATTACGAGGTGATCCTCGTGGATGACGGCTCGACGGACAACACGAAGGAGATCGTCGCGCGCTACCCCGAGGTCCGCGCGATCCATCAGGAGAACCAGGGCTTGAGCGCGGCGCGGAACGTCGGACTCTACGCGTCGACCGGCGAGATCGTGGCCTACACCGATTCGGACTGTTTCGCGGACCCCGACTGGCTGGCGCACATGGTCTATCCGTTCCAGCGGACCGATGCCGCCGCCGTGGGCGGCCCGAACCTGACCCCGGAGGACGGCTGGGTGGCGGCCTGCATCGCTGCATCGCCCGGACAGCCCACGCATGTCATGGAAAACGATCAGGTCGCGGAGCACATCCCCGGCTGCAACATGGCGTTCCGGAGAGAGGCGCTGGAATCGATCAACGGCTTCGATCCGGCCTACTGGAAAGCCGGCGACGATGTGGACGTGTGCTGGCGGCTGCGTCATGCGGGAGGATGGATCGGTTTTGCTCCCGGCGCTTTCGTGTGGCATCACCGGCGGCAGAATCCCCGCACGTACATCAAGCAGCAGAAGGGGTATGGCGAGGCGGAAGCGCTGCTCCGGTTCAAGCATCCCGATCAGTTCAACCACCGGGGGGACGGGAAGTGGCGCGGTTTCATCTACGGGGCGTTCCTGCGGGGCGTTCAGGTCGAGGAGCCCATGGTCTATCGAGGCACCTTCGGCGCGGGCCTGTTCCAGTGCGTCTACCGGCCCGGCTCACCCCACTGGCTGCTGCTGCCCGGCTCCCTGGAGTGGCACGGCGTGATGGCGGCGGTCGGATTGACGGCGCTGGTCTGGTCCCCGGCCTGGCTGGCGGCGGCGGCGATGCTGGGGTTGTCGGCGGGGGTGGCCGTCATGCAGGCCGCGCAGGCGCGTCTGGAGCCCCGGTACGAGAGCTGGCGCTCGCGCATGATGGTCGCGCGTCTCTGTTATCTTCAGCCCCTGGCGCGGTCATGGGAGCGATACGCCACGCGTCTGCGGTCGTTTCACCCGCCCCACTCTCAACCCGTCATCATCGAGGGAGATGCGCGTCGTCTGCCCCTCTCCGGCACCTACACCGTGGATTACTGGAGCGAAGAGTGGAGGGACCGCACCGAGTTTCTTCAGGAGGTGGTGGAGTTCCTTAACGAGCACCGGTGGACCAAAACCGTCGATACCGGGTGGACGAACTGGGATCTGGAGGTCTTCTTCCACTACTGGACGGCCCTTCAGGTCCGCACCGTGCAGGAGGATCATGGGAGCGGCAAGCGCCTGATCCGGGTTCAGTACAAGCTGCGACTCACCCGCCTGGCGAAGCTGGTGGGGCAGGTCGGGGGAGTCGCCGCGCTGGTGGCGGTGATGTTCCATTCCCTGCCGGCGGCGCTCGTCGGGGGCGCGATGACCGGCATGGTGATGGGGGCATGGCTGCATGGGACGAACACCGCCTCGAAGGTCGTAAAGGTCTTCGACGGGATCGCCCGCCGGATGCGGTTCATCCGTTGCACCGATCCGGAGGCCGAGTCGGAAGGACCAGAGTCTTCCCCTGGAGAGATGTCGGGGGCGTCCATGAGCGATCCCCCTGAAGAGATGTCGGGGGCGTCCATAAGCGATTCCCCTCGCGACAAGGTGGAGTCTGGGGGAAACTAAAGTTCGTACTGTTCAGGCCGTATGGGGCTCATGGAGTGAGATCCTTCCACAGCGGTTTTAGCCCGCCGCGCCATCAGCTTGTTTGCTTTAATCATCCTCATAAAGTTCGAGGCGAAGAGCGGATACGATGAAGAACAGGAAAGAGACAATCCGGGGGCTTTCAGATCTGGCGGTATTGATCACCGGCCGCTCCGTGCGTCTTTCCGCCTTTGATCGGGCGGGGGTCCGGTTCGACGATATTCTATCGATCGGATCGGATCATCTCCTGGACCATGCCGCTCGCGCGCTTCAGGTTCCCGAAGGCAAGATCACCCAGATTTGCGGCGTTCTGCCCGTCTGGCGGGACGAGACCCTGAGGGAGCTGTTCGGCCCGCCTCTCCGCCTGCTCGAAACCCGGACCGTCGAAGCGTGGGACCGCCTCCGGAACGCCTCGCCGGAAGAGTCGCCCGGTTTGTGCATCACCGACCGCGACGGGCGTTTGCCCGGCCTGTCGGCGTATCTCGAATCGCTTCTGCTGGAACCCGACGCCGCGTGCGCTCTCCCTCCATACACGTTCCTGGAGGGGAGCGAAGGCCGGAGAATCGCGTGGGCGCTCGGCCTGTCCGTGAGCCTGGCAGCCCTCCTACCGAAGTCCTCTTTCGGCATGGCCGGGATGGACCCCGACACCGCCGCCTATCTCCCCGCTCCCGAACGGAAGGCGGCGCGGACCGGGTCCGCGGATGTCCTGATGATTCCCGGAGAAGACTCGGAAGAAAACACCGAAGTTGTGCCGCCCGAGTCGCCCCCCCCGTCTCCGGAGCAAGGGGCAGCGAACGAATCGGTCCCCCCCTCTCCACCCTCGACTCCCCGGGAGGGATCTAAAGAGGCGCTTTCGCCGGAAGGTGCGACTCCGCTGAAAGAGGCCACGCCCGGGGAATCTCCCTCTCCGGATGCTCCGCCGTCGGATACGCCGGATTCCGCCCCGGCTTCAGAGCCGTCCTCCGGCCCGCCCGAACCGGAGGATGCTCCGCCGCCGGTGCAAGCTCCCCCCGATACGGCGTCGCCGGAATCCGCCATGCAGGGAAAGCAGACTCCGCCTCCCCCGGGCCACACCCGTTCCCTCAAAGCGATGAAGATCGAGCAGGTCCCGGACATTGATGGAAACCTGGACGATCCGGCCTGGAAGGATGCGCCGGTCGCGTCAGATTTCTGGATTTCGGAGTACGGCATCGCCCCGCAGGAGAAGACCGAAGTCCGGGTGCTCTACGACGAGAAGTTCCTTTATTTCGCGTTCACCTGCCACGATACTCAGCCCCAGGCTATTCATGCCGATCAACGGAAGCGGGACGGCAACGTTTCTCTGGACGATCACGTCAAGATCCAGCTCGATCCCTACCACAACCACCGGCAGGTCTCCGAATTTTCCGTGAGCGCGCGGGGGACCCAATCGGATGCCATGGCCGGGGGCCGCGCGCGAAAGATCGAGTGGAAGGGGGACTGGCAGGCGGCCGTACAGCGGAACGAGCAGGGCTGGACGGCGGAAGTCCGCATCCCATTCGACATCCTGAACTACAACCCGAAAAACCCGGTCTTCGGGATCAACTTCGTCCGATACCACGCCCGAAAAAAAGAGACCAGCCGTTGGGCGGACGTCACCCCGCAGTATCTCCCGGAGGAAACGGGGCATCTCACCGGCCTGGCGTTCCCGAAGAACCGGGTGCAGGACAAGCTCGCAATGATGCAGTACCTGTCCGCCGGCCACCGGATGCCGAACAAAGCGGGCAACCTGAAGAACCTGCTGGGCTCGACCGGGTTCGACTTCCGCTACGACCGGGACCGGAACTTCACCAACGTCCTCTCGCTGAACCCCGATTTCAGCCAGATCGAAGAGGACGTGCTGGATCTCGGGTTCAATTACAACGAGAAGCTGCGGGCGGACCGGCGGCCCTTCTTCCAGGAGGGCAACGGCTTCTTCGGGAACCGGACCTTCTTCCACAGCAGCCGCGTCCCGAACTTCGACGTGGGATTGAAGTCGTTCGGCAAAACCGGCCCGATCCAGCTGGGGGCGCTGGGGGTGCAATCCCCCGAGGGACGCCGGGATTACGTCGTGCGGGCCGTCAAGGAGATGGGTTCGACCGCCAGCGCCGGGGTGACCCTCGTGGAGACGGACCGGTCGGAGTTCCGGAACCGGCTGATCGGCGTGGACATCGGGGGGCGGTTCAGGAAGAACCTCGTCGCCAACGCGAACTGGTCGGTCACCGACACGTCGAAACGGGCGGGGAACGGGACGCGCTCGCTCGTATCGCTCGGCTACGAGTCCGCGTACTGGCAGACGGGAATCGCTCTCGACCGCACGGGACTGGACTATTTCCCGGCGAACGGTTACATTGCGGGGGATACCCTGGGGACGCAGGGGAAGAGCGCATTCGTGAGCTACGGAAAACAGTACGCTTCCGGCCCTCTCTATCACTTCAGCGGAAGCCTGAGCTATAACCACCGGGACACCCTCTCCGGCCTGTCGCAAAGCCGAAACGTCTCCCTCTACGTGGGGGGGGAGCTGCGCTCGAACGTGCTCTTCAACGTAGGGACGACCGTCGGGCCGTACCGCCCGAAGGCGAAGGAGGCCGGCCAGTGGGCCTCGATGATGCACCGGGACCGTTTCTACACCGCCTCGCTGTTTTTCGACAGCCGGAGCGACCGGCGGGGATACGGATTGACCTACTCCTGGGGCTCGCTCGGAGGAGGCCGATACTCCAATCTCTCGCCAAATTTCTGGGTGAGGCCCCGGAAAAACCTGTACCTCTCCTACAGCTACGAGCACGCGTACTCTTTTGGGGACTATCGGCAGCAGATCATGTCTCTGTCTTGGGAAATGACGCCGGAACAGTCGCTCTCATTCCGCTGGGTGAACAACACCGGGGGAGCTTACCGCCTGGCGTATCGGAAGGCGGTACGCCGGGGGATCGACGTTTATGCGGTTTACAGGAAGGATCCCGGCAGCCGAGGCGGGCTATCCGTCAAGCTGTTGCGAGCATTGGTCCTTTAACTCGCTTACCCTCTGGCCGGCATGCCAATAAGCGCGCTCTGCATCCGGGGAAAGTCCCGGCGGTTGTCCGGGCAGTGGTCGCCACCGCGAATGGAATCCATGGGATAGACGCCGATCTGCGCGTGGGAACGGGCGTTGCCAGCGGGGGAATAAACCGGGACTTACCTGGAAGATGGGGGTATCCGGTGACGGATGCGGGCAACGAGGCGCTGGTTCTATCCTGCCCGAAGGAGCGATGCAGAGGGGGACGGGACGATTTTGCTGCTGTCGTCGAAACGATTATACTGCTAACACGCGGAAGCGCCGCTGTAGGGGGTCAAAAGGGGTAGATAAATGGAGCTGAGGGGATTCGAACCCCTGACCTCCTCGATGCGAACGAGGCGCTCTCCCAACTGAGCCACAGCCCCAAAGGCGGTTGCCGCCACGCCTACTATACCACAGGTCCCCCCGGTTGTCCAGCTTTTTTCCCGTTTTCTTCTCAAGGGGCCGGGAGCGCAGAGGGATCGTGGCCGAGTCTCCCGGGGGTGTCGCAGAGCGCATTCGGGGAAGCGGCCCCTCGCCGGACACCCGGAGTGCGGATCGGTTGCCGGAGCGCGTGGGAGAGCTTCCGGCCCGCCCTGCCCGGCGGGTTCGCGGGAATACGTGCAGGAAACTCCTGCGGGGCGTCCAAAACAACGATGTATCCCTTCCGGAATCAACCGACGCGGGATCATGGCTTTGTCTGGAAAGGTCAACGATGAATTACCGATACGGATGGAAGATCGCCGGGCTCGGCCTGGTGATTGCAATCGGAATCCCGACCCTGTCGGGGGCGGCGAAGAAACCCGCTCCGCCGGCGAAAAAACCCGCCGCAACGAAGAAACCGGCGACCACTCAGAAGCCCGCCGCTTCAACCCAAAAACCCGCTGCTTCCACCCAGAAGCCGGCTGCCGCTACCAAGAATACCGGGCCGACGGCGGCGCAGCAGTACAAGAACATCCAGGTGCTCAAAGACCTCCCCGCCGACCGCATGCTCGAAGTCATGCAGGGCTACAACGAGGCACTGGGGGTTCAATGCACCTTCTGCCATGTGGAGGACTTTGCGAGAGACGTGAATCCTCACAAGACCATCACGCGCCAGATGATCCTTCTCACGCGGCGCATCAATGAAGATCCGTCGGTGAAGAACGCGGTCACCTGCTTCACCTGCCATCGCGCGGAGGCGGACCCGGCGAATTCCCCGGCGGAAGCGGCGAAGCGGGAAGCCGCGAGAAAAGAAGCGGCAACCCACAAAAAGGATGCCGGGGAAGCGGAATAACGCGAGCGGGCGGAAACACTTTCATCCACACCGCCACAAAAATGGGACGGCCTTCGCCGTCCCATTTCGTTTCCTGAAATGAAAGCCGCGCCCGGATCAAAAGCCGCGCACGGATCAAAAGCAGAACAGGGCGTGATCAACACCGGAGTCCCCATCGGAGCCCAGGCGTAAATCACTTCGATGTCCGTTATGCGCATCCCGACGCAACCGCGCGTACAGCCCGTCAGCATCGGCTGGCCGACCTGCCCCGTCTTCACCCCGTTGCTGCAACCTTCCATCACGTT
>JAHWJO010000360.1 GCA_019348365.1 Armatimonadota bacterium
CCCTTTCAGGTGCTGCTCCAGAGCTTCCAAAAACGCGAGAAGGGAGCCCAGCCCGGTCGAGGGATCGCGTTTGACATTGACCCATTCCAGTGAATCAGTTGCGGCTGGCGAGACGTGTCCGGTATCCATAACGTTAATGGAGGGAATCATTGGGAATCAGTAAGCAGAGGGGGAGGCCAACAGGATGAAGAGAACCCGTGACAATGAAGCAGGCAAGGGGGTAGTGAAGGAAGGGAACCGCGCTAGCTGTATTATCACACATGCCAACGGCGATGTCAGGGTTCTGTTTCAACAGTTTTGTCACATGAGTGACCTTAACCCCAATGATCAGGGTTGGATCAAATTGAGATAAGCGTCTCACCCACCCGGACACAAAAAGGTTTAACCCTGTTGGCCCCATCTCCCGGATCACCTCTCATGCCGGGACTCGATCCGTTTCCTGCAGGGAGAGATCCTGAACGCTCTCCCGGCCCTCCTCCATCAGCCGCCGCCAGTCCCACGTTCGGTCGGCGGCTTCCCACACCTCAGGTGGGACGACTCCCTCCGCCGCCGTGGTAGACTGCGTGGAGATCCGCACCGAGGGCGGGATCGCCGCGCGTCGGACGGTCCACTCTTTCATCCGTTCGGCATACAGGCCAGCACGGTCGTTTCGGAGCGCCGCCACGGATTCGAGGGAGAGCGGGTGGACTCCCCGGCCCTCGTCCAGCGCCGCCGGGTCCACGAGATCCATTCGGCGCTCATCCAGCCGCACCAGGACCGGGTCCCCGGCTTGGAGATACCCGACGATCCCGCCGAGGAATGCTTCCGGCTCCGCATGCCCGAACGCGGGGCCGTAGTTCGTGCCGCTGAACCGTGCGTCGGTGAGGAGATAGGCGAGCGGGGCCAGCCGGTGGTTCTTGCTCACCCAGTCCTGCGGTTTGTGGACCTCCGGCATCCCGTCGGAGACCGGCCCTTCCCCGCCGATCACGACGACCACGCGCAGGCTCCGCTCCTCCACCATCTGCTCATAGAGTTCCGCGCCTCTCAAATCGGTGTCTGCCAGGTCCGGCGAGTTGTAGCGGCGCACCGCGAGGAGCCTTTCATCGGAGAAGGCCGCGCCCATCTTTTCCAGGAAGGCCACGTCCCCGATGGCGTCGGCGGCTTCGTCCTCCCCCGCCAGGAACACGACGAGCGCGATCTTGTCCTCGAACGCGACCAGCTCCTTGCGGGAGAGGCCGGAGATCTTCAGCACGGCGGAGTTCCCGATGGCGCTTCCGGTGAAGACCTGCGTGCCGCTCGTGTCGCGCGCGGGGGTGGAGGAGAGGATGCGCTGAGATTCGGGGACCTCGTCCGCGCTGATTATCCGGAAGAGCGAATTCCCCTCACCTTCAGAAGGGGAGTGTTTCTGGTTGGAGGGTAGCCGTCCCTCCATGATTCTCTCGCGCCAGGTGCCGCTGACCGTCGGCGCGTCGAGGTTGACGGGGACCCCGGCTTCCACGAGATGCCGCATGAGGGTGTCCACCCCGCCGCTCGCGCCGCTGCAGCACTGCCGCGCGAACCCGGCGAATCCCCGATCCTGATCCGCCCTCAGGCTGAACCCCGGCATCATGTAGGGGACCTGCGACTCCCGAATCGCCGCGTCGAGGTCGAAGATGCTGCTCCGGTAGCCGAGGTACGCGTGGACGAACGGCATGTGCATCATGTTGTTCGTGGAGCCGCTCATCGCCGCGTGGACGTAGAGCGCGTTCAATGAGTTCTCGTGGATCAGGTGGCGCAGGCCGACTTCGGGCCGATTCGCCAGCCCGAGGAACGTGTCCACCACCTCGTTCACCTGCTCTGCGTTGGGGGGGCCGGGGTCCGCCTGCACGGAGGGCGGGACGAGGCCGTATGCCACCAGCGGGAGGCGGTCGGTGGTGCCCGTGCCCCGGAACTCGCAGGTGCCGCCGGTGTGACGGGATGCCGCCACGCCCAGCCGCCGCTCGTACCGGTCCTTCGTCGCCTCGTCCATCAGGCCGAGCTGCGACAGCCGCCCGAACGCCCCCTGGAACGCCTGCACCGTGATGCACTGGAGCTTCTGCGACAGGTTGAACTCCAGGTCTTCCGCCAGAGATTCATGTCCGTGGTTTTGCGCCTTCCGTGCCAGAAGCCGGATCTCCGGCACCAGCTCGCGGGGGACCTGCCCCCCTTCGAGGACGTGCGCCGGGAGGCAGACCATCCACGGCTCCGGCTCGTTCAGGTGCTCCGCCTGCCAGCGCGCCCACTGCGCCGCCCCCGCCAGGACTCCCAGCGGGTGCTTGTCGCACGAGGTGAGGGCGATGAGCGCGTCGTACCCATGGCCGAGGAGCTGCGTGATGAGCGCCGTGGCGGTGCTGGACCGGCTCCAGAGCGACATCCGCATCCCCGGCATGCTTTGCGCAACCCCGTCGCAGACGGCGTTAAGGTAGAGCGCGCCGGGGATCGCCCCCCGCTCCCACAGGCTCAGAGCGATGCGGGACATGGAGTAGCGGTCGGCGGCGTGGGCGGGGTGATCGCCGCTGCCCCCCACCACCGCCACGAGCGGCGCGCCTTCCCGCAGCCGGTCCACGATCTCGCGCTGGAGGTCCGTCGCCGGGGGGAGGGCGGGGGCGGTCTCGCCCATACCCTGGAGGAACGTGACGGAATCGAGGAGGAACGCGGCGATGCCCACGTGGAGTAGCGCAATTCCCTGGACCTCTTCTCGATAATGATGCCGCCGCCGCTCGACTTTCACCATGGAATCCAACATCCTTTCGTGCGCGGGTGATTGCCAAGACCGCGCGAAACGCTTACTCTATTACTAGCAGGCCGACGGCCACCGAAAACGAGTGAAGCCGGACGACTCCCGACCCATGATAAGGATACGCGGTTCTCCGGTCAGGTCAATCCCTTTCCTCCGGCGGTCGGGAGCGACCCCCGTATGAACCGGGTATGAACCGGTCCTGATTTGAACCTTCCGGCGCGCGGGAGCGTTACAGACGAGAGAGCACCGAACCAGATCCGCCGGGAAACCGATCATTGAGGGAGCGAAGAATGAGCGACTTAGAAGTCCTGATCCCATTAACGATTTTCTCCATCCCCATCGTCGCGATTGTCACCAACACGATCAAGAACATGTACCAGATGAAGCTCGACCGGGAGCGCGGGGCGGATAAGAGCACCGTGAACCAGTTGAATCAACGCGTGGCAGAGCTGGAGAACCGCGTGATGACGCTTCAGGACATCATCATCAGCGGCGATTACGAGGTCCGCCGCCGACTGGAGCAGGCCGCCCGCAATGAACAGGCCGCCGCACAGCCCGGCGCGATGACTCCCCCGGCCCCCTCTCATACCGTCCCCCACACCCATCCGTCCGCCACGCAATCCGTCGGAGGGTAAGCTTCCCTACGCGACGATCTACCGTGCAGGCGCGGGAAGGTCCTTGCGGATTGGGCCGAGGTTCTGCGGCGGGTTCTCCTGAAGCATCGTGTCGCGGATGCGCTGCTCCTCGGCGGCGTTCGGCAGCCGCCCGGCGTCGGTCAGGATGCGCGGCGTGACGAAGATCGCCAGCTCGCTCTCCGTGGTGCTCTTCGAGGTGCTCCGGAAGGCGTACCCCAGGAACGGGATGTCGCCCAGGATCGGCACCTTGCGGCGGGTGTTGAACGTCTGCTTGAGCACCAGCCCGCCGATGACGACCGTCTCCCCGTCCTTCACCCGCACCGTCGTGTTCGCGCGGCGGGTGGAGAGCACCGGAAGCCCCGTGACGGGGTCCACCTCGCTGATGTTGGAAACCTCCGGCGCGATCTGCGTCGTGATCTCGCCGTTGCCGCCGGTCCACGGCGCGACCCGCAGCTTCACGCCCACGTCCACGCCCTGAATCCGCTCGGTCGTCCCGCCGAACTGCTGGAACCGGACGAGGATGAACCGCTGCGCGCCAATGAACAGCTCGGCCTCCTGGCCGTTGAGCGCGGCCATCCGGGGATTCGCGCGGATGCGCGCCCGGCCCTTGGAGATGAGCGCGTTCAGGCGGGCGTTGAACGTGCGCGGCAGCTTCCCGACCGTCTGGTAAGAGATCGTGCCGGTGGCGGAGTCGAGGGCGGCGTTGGCGGCGTTGTTGACGAAATCTGCGCTGATGGCGTAGTTGAGGTCATTGGTGTTCGTGAACTCCACCGCAAGCGCCTCGATCATGATCTGCGGCGCGGCGAGGTCCACCCGGCCCAGGTCCCGCCCGATCTTGTCGAGCATCTGCGTCGGCGCGCTGACGACGACCGCGTTCTGCGCCTCGTTGACATGCAGGTACGAGAAGAGGAAGGTAGGCAGGAGTCCGGAGGCGGTCTGCGCCCGGATGAACTGCATGGGGAACGAGCGCGTGCCGGAAAGGTGATACGCCGCGAGGTCGTTCGGCACACCACCGCTGATCATGTAAAGGCCTTCCTGCCGGTCCAGCGCGAGGCCGTACCCGCTCGTGATGGTGCGGAGGAACTGGTCCACCGGCACGTCGGAGACGTTCATGCTCACCTCGTGCCGGAGCTTCTGCCCCTGCCCGTCGTCCACCGCCACGCTGATGCCCGTCAGTCGGGCGACCTCCGCGATCAGCTCGTGAAAGTCCGCTTTCAATGCAGTGACGGAGACGAGGCCCTGTTCGTTGACCGTGACCTCCATCTTCTTCTCCGCGGTCGTCCGGGTGGTGGAAGTGCCGGAGCGCCGCGTCGTCTCCAGAGTCCGCTCGCTGTTGACCGTGATGATGACGCTCTGCTGGTCGGCACTGGTGTTAACGCTGTAGCTGGAGGGCACCGACATCACCACGGTCAGGAGGACGCCGACCCCTTCTTTCGCATCCTGCGGGATCGACGCCTGAACGTAGGAGACGGGGAACTTATCGATGTTGATGAAGCTGGACCCGCTGTAGCGCGCTTCGGGAAGACGGATAGTGAACTGCGTTGTTTTACGCCCGCCGCCGGAGCCGCCCTGCCCCCCTCCCATGTTCGCGGGCCGCCATTCCAGCACGCCGTCCGACTGAATGAGGATCTGCACGCCGTTGGAAAGCTGCTTCGATTCGATGTCGGTGATATTCGTGTAGCTGACCGCCGCCGAATGGCGAATCGCTAAGAATAAACTTATGAAGATAGCAGGTAATAAGAGCGATTTTATAATTTTAAGAGGGGCCATGGAATGGATTCCTTATGGGGTTGAGATAGGTTTAAGCTTTTTGCGTTAGAGCGTATCCGACAAATCGGAACCTGATCAGTGTCTTTCTTTCACAGAAGT
>JAHWJO010000361.1 GCA_019348365.1 Armatimonadota bacterium
GTTCGACTGGAGCCACGGCGTCTTCATCGGGAGCGGGATGGGCAGCGAGACGACGGCGGCGGCGACCGGCAAGCGGGGGGTGGTCCGCCGCGACCCGATGGCGATGCTGCCCTTCTGCGGCTACAACATGGGCGACTATTTCGCGCACTGGCTGGAGATGGGGAAGCGGATCGCCCATCCTCCCGCCATCTATCACGTCAACTGGTTCCGCAAGGATGCCGGGGGGAACTTCCTCTGGCCGGGGTTCGACGACAACCTCCGGGTGCTGCTCTGGATCGCCGACCGGCTGGACGGGACCGCCGACGCCCGAACCACCCCCATCGGCCACCTCCCCCGACCGGAAGACCTCCACCTCGAAGGGCTGGACCTCTCCCCCGAAGCTCTGGAAGCGCTGTTCCGGGTGGATTGCGACGCCTGGGAGGAGGAGATGGAAGACCTCGGCGAACTGTACGAGAAGCTCGGGGACCGGCTGCCGGAGGAGCTGTGCCGGCTGCTAAATTCGCTGAACGAGCGACTCCGGGAAGGATGATTCCTCGGCGAAAGAAAGGCCGGGCAAGGGTGTGATCAACACATTCGCTCTGCCGGGGGGAACACGAGATAGGAGCAACCACTGACGGTAATACATGGAAGGCGAGGACATGCTATGAGTCAATCCGACGATAATATGCTGAATATGAACGATGGAGAAGAGGTCCCGACGGTGGGAATGGGGGGCACGACCGGCGGCGGGATGCTCCGGGGCGGCACGCCCAACGATGTCGCGGAGGGGCGCAGCGCCTACTCGGATGAGAAGACGACGTACCTCCCGGAGAATGGAGGGCCGAATGCTTCTGTGGAGGAGGAGATGGGGCTGAGGGCCGGCCTTGGCGCCGACCCCGCCGCTTCGGAAGGGGCGGTCCCGATCGCGCATGACGAGGCGACCAGCTCCGGCACGACGGATGCGGGCCTCCAAGCCGGGGGCGGAACCCGGAGCGGCACGGGCGGCCTGATCTCCGGCGGGCTCCCCGGCGAAGATGAGGAATCCGAACGCTCCACTTCCTGACCCGGCGAGTCGGATGCGCACTCGTTATCGGCCTTATTGCTCCTGAGCTTTTCAGGTGCAGCTACCGCAGATGATGCCGGACACCTTCCGGCAGGACCGTTCGGAACGCGAGAGCATGGAGGAGATCGCCCTGTGATTCGGACGGATGCGGATTTTCAATCGACTCGGGAGTACGTGGACCGGCTTCAGCGGATTCTGCTGGAGCTCCGACGCACCCATTCCCCCCGCTAGTATGAGAGTATGAGCAAATCCACTCAAGCCGCTCCCACCGATGGAACTCCTGATTTTAGCTTTCCCCCGCCGTGGATCGTCAGAATGAATGCGGGTGCAGGATCCGTCCGCCTGGCCTTCCGTCCACCGGCGCGATCCTGACACACGGCGCTCCCGGAAAGGAATGGATTTGAAACGATCCCAACTGGCCATCAATTCGGTTTCCACGCGCGGGACTCTGGAAGAGAAGCTGAAGGCGTACGCCGACGCCGGGTTCCGGAACGTCGAGTTCGTGCTCGGCGAGGTGAAGGAGTACCTGGGCGGAGGACGCTCCCCCTCGGACCTGCGGCGGCGGATGGAAGACCACGGGCTCCTCTGCATCGGCGGGTTTGAAGGCGGGCTCACCGCGTTCGGCTCCGACGACTCCCGCAAGCAAAACTGGCAACAGGTCGAAGGAAACTGCCGCCTCCTCTCCGAACTGGGAGGCGGCATTCTCGTCGTGGGAACCGACGGCCCCTCTGAATCTTCCGCCGAAGACCCGCTGGGAACGCTGGCGGAGGCGTTCGCGGCTGTTGCCGGACGGGTGCGGGAGACCGGCGTCACAATCTGCATCGAGTTCAACTGGTCCCCCATCGTGAAATCGCTCCGGACGGCGGTGGAGGTCGCGCGGCGGTCCGGCGCGCCGAACGTCGGGGTGCTGTTCGACCCCGCGCATTACCACTGCACCCCGTCGAAATTCGAGCAGATCAGCGCCGATTCCGTGCCCTACATCCGGCACGTCCATGTGAATGACATGCGCGATCAGCCGGGGGAGCTGTCCAACTGCAACAGCGACCGCGTCCTCCCCGGCGAAGGCTGCCTCGACCTGCGTGCGCTCTTCGGCGCGCTGGAGCGGCACGGGTATGCGGGTTTCTTCTCCATCGAGATGTTCAACGAAGATCTCTGGAAGCTGCCCTCGTCGGAAGCGGCGCAACGGATGTATCAGAGCCTACTGCCCTACTGCGAGGAGTAGCGCCCGGCGGATGAATTCGCGGGCAACAACGGCGCAAAGTTGGCCTGCGCCGACTCCACTACTACACGGGTCTTACAAAAGGATTTCAGAAGTCTGATCTCTCTGCGTTCAAAGTCTCCGAAGGGAGACTTCGTGCTGTTGTTGCCGCGAATTCATTCGCCGGGATCAAAGGACTCACGCCGTGAACCGACCGAATATCATCTACCTTCACTCCCATGACACGGGGCGCTACGTCCAGCCGTTCGGGCACGCGGTCTCCACCCCGAACCTCCAGCGCCTGGCGGAGGCGGGGGTGCTGTTCCGGCAGGCCGTGTGCGCCGCGCCGACCTGCTCCCCCTCGCGGGCGGCGCTCCTCACCGGGCAGTCCGCCCATGAGAGCGGGATGCTCGGCCTCGCGCACCGGGGCTTCCGCCTGAACGACTACTCGCAGCACGTCGTCCACACGCTGAGGAAAGCGGGCTACATCTCCGCCCTCGCCGGAATCCAGCACGTCGCGAAGGATGCCTCGGTCATCGGGTACGATCGGATCCTGGAGCGGGAGGGAAGCCAGGCTGAGCAGATCGCGGCCGCCGCCGCCCGGTTCCTGGAGGACGCGCCGGAGGAGCCGTTCTTCCTCGATGTCGGGTTCAACGAGACGCACCGCGAGTTCCCCGATCCCGGCCCGGAGGACGACCCCCGCTACACTCTTCCCCCGGCTTCCCTCCCCGACTCCCCGGAGACCCGGCGGGACATGGCCGGGTTCAAGACAGCCGCGCGGCGACTGGACTCCGCCATCGGGACGGTGCTGGAAGCGCTGGAGCGGAGCGGCCAGGCCGAGAATACGCTCGTCCTCTACACCACCGACCACGGCCTCGCGTTTCCGGGGATGAAGTGCAGCCTGACGGACCGGGGGATCGGCGTCTCGATTATCATGCGCGGCCCCGGCGGGTTTGAGGGAGGGAAGGTCTGCGACGCGCTGGTGTCGCATGTCGATCTCTTCCCCACCCTCTGCGAGCTGGCGGGAGTCGAGCGGCCCGGATGGCTCCGGGGCCATTCCCTGCTGCCGCTCGTGCGGGGGGAGGCGGATGCGATCCGCGAGGAGGCGTACGCCGAGGTGACGTTCCACGCCGCGTTCGAGCCGAAGCGCGCGGTGCGGACCCGCCGGTGGAAGTACATCCGCAACTACGACGGGCGGGGCTGCGCGAACCTCCCCAACTGCGACGACAGCCCCAGTAAGGAGGTGTGGCTCTCCGGCGGCTGGTGCGAGCGCGTCCTCCCGGTGGAAGAGCTGTACGACCTCCTCTTCGACCCGAACGAAGCGAACGACCTCGCGTGCAACCCCGCCTACGGCGACGTGCTGGTGGAGATGCGGGGGCGGCTGGACCGCTGGATGGCCTCCACGGACGACCCCCTCCTGCGCGAGACGCTCCCCGTGCCCGAAGGGGTGGTGGTCAACCCCGCCGACGATGCTTCGCCGAAGAATCCCCCCGTCCTCTGGTCGGAGGTCCAGGAAACCCACATGGCGGGAGTAAAAAACAGCGGATCGGGAGTTTGAGCCAGCCGATAGATCCGCCCCTCTTTGATCCGCCTGAGGGGGGCTCCCGCGCATGGGGGTAATTCCTTCTCCGCTCCCCCAACGCGATAGTGTTGGCGCACTGCACCGGGCAGACCCCTCCGACATGGTATCCGAACGCCTCGGCTTGCCTTCTAACGAGCGCATCCTTCTGTTTAGAAAGCCCCCTTCCCGGTTATCTCTTAGTGGGTGCTCTACTATTTCAGGCGGCGAACTTCATTGGGCCGTCTGCCAAGCAGAAGGAGGCAGAAATGCCGGAAGTCGAAATCGAACGTCGGACCGGCCCCGCCGTGCCCTGGTGGGTGTGGCTGCTGGTCGCCCTGCTCGTGCTGGGGCTTCTCTGGTGGCTGCTCGCCGCCAACAACGCGCCGCAGCGGGTGGCGGACACGCTCCCCGGAACCACCACGACCACGGCAGGCGCTCCGGAGGGGGTGGATGAGGCAGCTGTGATCCCGGTGGACCAGATCATCCTGGTTCCGGCGAATTACCTCAACCAGAACGTCTCCGGCACGACGCGAGTGGCGGAAGTCATCTCGGACCGGGGCTTCTGGATCGAGGAGAACGGGCAGCGCATCTTCGTCGCCCTGGCGCAGGGGGTTCCGGAGACCCCCCCGGACGTCAACGTCGGCCAGCGCATCTTCCTCACCGGTACGGTGGAAGAGCCGGACAATACGCAGGTGGGGGGACTGGAAGCCGATGCCCAAAAGGCGATCCAGGGACAGCCCGCCTTCATCCGGGCGACCTCCGTCCGAATCCTTGACGGAGTGGGCGCCGCCACCGGCACGACCGATGCGGCGGGGATGAACGGGGCTGCCGGAACGACAGACGGTGCAGCAGCCACCACAACGGGAACCGGAACGACGCCGGTAGGACAGGGAGTTGCCCAGGATCTCGCCGCGATCGGGGCGAACCCGGCCAACTACATCGGCCAGACGGTTTCCGTCACCGCCACCGTCCCTCAGGTGATCTCCGACCGTGGGTTCTGGGTGGAAGCTGGCGGGCAGCGGATGTTCGCGATCCTGAGGCAATCCCTGGACTCACCCGAAGTGCCCCCGGATGTCAACGCGGGCCAGACCGTCCGCTTCCAGGCGACCGTGCTCAACCCTGACGAGGCGGCCCGGCTGCCCGACATCGAGCCGGAGACCCGCCAGGCCCTTCAGGGACAGAAAGCCATCCTGCACGTTACCCGGATCGAAATTCTCAACCGTTAAAGCGGACAGAAACGGCTGTGAGTATCAATCGCCGGAAAGAGGGACCGATGGATGATCGTGCCGTTCGGTACCTCTTTCCAGGGTATATTTATATCCGGTTCAAATCTGCTAACCGCTCGGTGGCATGTCGGGTTGTGAGGGTCAAGGCGCCAGGACCTTGGTGACTCGGAAGTTGGTGTGTGGGTGAGTTGGTGTGTGGGTGTATCG
>JAHWJO010000362.1 GCA_019348365.1 Armatimonadota bacterium
TCACTTCTGTGAAAGAAAGACACTGATCAGGTTCCGGTTTGTCGGATACGCTCTATACCCGGACGGAGCCTTGAGGGGGCGGTACGCCGGGAGCGACACCGATGTTGTCCTCGCGGTGATCGACCACCGGGGACGGCTGATGGACGGCTGGGCTCTCGCGCACCCGGAGCCGGTGGACTGGCGAGAGGTGGCGGAGACGGCGCGCTGGGTGGCGGTCCAGGAGCCGGAGTGCGGTGCGTGCGAGGTGCTGCCCGGTTGGGAGTGAGCGAGAGGGTTCCCCTTGGGATGGAGGGGCGGTACGATATAATACAATTGTACGCCACCTTCTTTGACCGTGGGATGAAAGCGATGAGGCGGAATGGCTGAGAAAACCCTCACTAGAGCGCAACGCATCTGGATTAATATCACCCTGGGCGTCGGCGCGTTGATGATCCTGGGCACCCTCGCGATGTGGGGAATGGAATATTTTACCCAACGAGGCATGCGCGCCGTTGCGTCGGAATCGATTCCGCGACCGGCCCCGCCCTCCCCTAACGCCTATGAGTTTTATGAGGATGCGGCGATGGCGCTCGTGGACACGGAAGGCATTTCACAGGCCATCAGCACCCGCAGACCGGTGGGTCCGGGTGACCCTCCCGACACCTTGGAGGAAAAAGAGGCAATCGTTAAAAAGAACGCCCGCGCCCTCCAACTCCTCCGCAAGGGGTTCCGGCATCCTTACCTGGCTCCTCCGATGAATCCTGCACAAGATGCAATCGCAGAGGAATTCCCGCTCTTCGCAAAATTTCGTTCCCTGGCGCGGCTGTTGGCGCTGGAAGGACGGGTGAAGGAGTCGCGGGGTGACCGGGCCGGGGCGATCCAGAGTTACCTTGACGCGGTGCGCCTGGGGCAGGATCTCCCGCGAGGGGGAGCATTTCTTGTTGCCCTGATGGGTTACGCCGCCGGGGCGATGGGACGCTATCCGGCATGGTCCACCATAGAGCATCTGAACGCGGAGCCGGCGCGCCGGGCCGCCCGACGAATGGAAGAAATCTCCGAGCGCCATGTGCCGTTCCTGGACACCCTCATCGAAGAGCGGGAATGGCATCGGCGAATGCTTCGGGAAGAACTGGCGAATCCGGAAAGATCCGACATGGCCGCCGAGACGGAGGAACTGGTAGAGGAATCGGATCCCGCCCGGCAACAGATGCCTTACGGAGGGGTGCCGTCGGCGTCTTACCATGGCTTCCGGGCGGTGGATGCATATGTCCAGGCTTATCGCAAGAACGGCCTCCGCCCTATCTTTTCCGAAGACGCTTCCGATTATCCCCGGACGTGGTGGATCGCCTCAAGCCTGCTGGAGATCGTTGCACCCGTCTATGATAAAGGGTGGGTAAAAGAGCGCAACGACCTTACACAGAACCGCCTTCTCGCGACGGCGCTGGCGCTGCGCGCGTACCGGCTGGAACGCGGGGAGTACCCCGAATCCCTCTCCGCCCTCGTCCCGGCGTATCTGACACGGGTCCCTAACGACCCGTTCGCGCCGAAGACTCCCCTCCGCTACCGGCGCACGGACGGCTCCTATCTCCTGTACAGCGTCGGTCCCGACGGCAAGGACGACGGCGGAACCCCGATCATCAACCCAAAGGCGAAGCGGAATCTGGACCCTCGCACGCAGCACCACGCGGAAGCGGGGAGCAAAGGGGACATCGTTGCGGGGGTGAACCTGTGAAGAGGGAGCGCACCGGTTGAAGAAGGCCCTCTGGGCGGCGGCTGCGGCTTTCGTCCTTTTGATTGCGATTGTGGGAATCGGGGCCGTTCGGAACGCCTTACGTGACTCCGCCAAACTCTCTGCCGAGATGGCTGCGGCGCGGCCCCAACCGAAGCTCCCCCGGCCCAACGCCTTCCCCGACTACGTCGCCGCTGTGAACGCGATCCGGGACACCTCTTATAACAAGTACCTCTCGAAAGTATCCCCTTCCACATCGAAACCAAGGGCTGATCTCGACCGACCCGCGACCCTCGCGCAGAAGGATGCTCTCCTGAAGAAAAACGAAGCGGCGCTGAGAAGGCTGCGCCAGGCGTTCGCGCACGAGTATCGGGCGCCCCCGCCCGCTCCGTCATTCGATGCATCTTTCGCCCATTACAAGCGCTTCCGCGAGATGGCTCGGCTCCTCGCGTTCGAGAGCGAGGTGAGAGCGGCCCACAAGGATTGGGACGGGGCAATGAGCAGCGCCGTCGATGCGATCCGGCTGGGAGAAGACGTTTTTCGCGGCAGCGGCCTCATCGGGAGATTGGTGGGGATCGCCATCCAAACAGTAGGGAGGAAAGGAGCTTGGCCCGCCGTCCGTCACCTGAACGCCGACGACGCAAAAGCGGCGGCCCGTCGCATGGAATCCCTGATGGCCCGCCATGTGCCGCTCTGGGTCACCATGGAAAATGAGAAGGAGTGGACTCAGGCGGCACTTAGGGAGTGGTACAAGGACCCGGATTCACTTGATCTTTCCGACCTGGAAGAGACGGAGAAAGGCGGCCCTCCCGCTCGAAGCAGCCCGTTGGCCCGTCTGGCGATGCGCCGAATGATCCGCACCGGGTATCGCAATTACACCGACTACATGGAAGAGTCCATCGCCAAGCTCAAGCGGCCCTATCCCATGCAAGGACCCGATCCGGAGGTTCCCCAGGACGTGCTTACCCCCATTCTGGGGCCGGACCCATCCGCCGCTGCCGTCAGGGACACGAACAACACCGCCCAGAACCGCCTTCTCACCGTCGCGCTCGCACTCCAGGCCTACCGGGCCGAGCGCGGAGCGTACCCCCGCGTTCTCTCGGCTCTCGTTCCGGACTACCTCAAAGCCGTCCCCGCCGACCCCTTTGCGAAGGCCGGAACCCTGAAGTACCGTCGTGAAAATGGAACCTACCGACTCTACAGCATCGGCCCGGACGGCAAGGACGACGGCGGGACTCCGATCGATGACCCCGCCGAGATCGCCAGGTCGGAAGGCAACCCGCGCACGCGTTATTCTGTGAGAGAACGCAGCCAGGGGGACATCGTGGCCGGGGTGAACCCCTGATGAAAGGATAAATCGTCATGCGCTCTCCGCTCCTCGTCGCTTCGGCGGCGCTCCTCGTTGCCGGGCTCTCCCTCGCGTCCCTCGCGCGAGGAGGACGCCCCCATCCTGCAGGGAAGCCCCTCCCGCCCCGCTCCGCCGCATCGCTCCCGAACGCCTACGACGACTACCGGGCCGCCATCCGGTCCCTGAAAGACCGGGATAAGATCGGCGACGCCATCGCCTCCCCCGCCGCATCCAGCGGTCGATTCGGCTCCCGTCGCAAGCCTTTCACCCTGCCCCAAAAGGAAGCGCTCCTGAAGATGAATGCGGCGGCCCTCCGTCACGTCCGCCGGGCCTTCCTCCACCCCTACTGCGACCCGGCCCTGAGCAGCGGCGATGCGTCCTTTCCGCTTCTCGCCGATTTCCGGACCCTCTCGCGGCTGCTGATCCTGGAAGGGGACGTGAAGGCCGCGCGCGGCGACCGGGCCGGGGCGGTGAGGAGCTATCTCGACGCTCTCCGCCTCGGCGAGCAGATCCGGAGCGACGGCGTCTGGATCAGCGATCTCGTTGCCACTGCCGTTCAGGCCCTCGGCCAGAATCGTATGCGGCGCATCATTCCCCACCTCAGCGCGGAGGAGGCGAAGGCGGCGGTCCGGCAGATGGAGAACATCCTCGCTCTCGATACCCCGTTCGACAAAATCATCGAAGGCGAGAGGCGTTTCACCCTCGCCATGCTGAAGAAAGACTTTCGGAACTATGACGAGCGCGGGCGGCGCGTGACGCCGCTCACCCGCGAGGAAAAGGAGATCGCGGAGATCTTGAAGGACATGCCCACAACGGGCGATCTGATCGCCCGGTACGGCAAAGCAGGGACCCTTCAGCGCACCGACGCCTATATGCAGCGCCTGAAATCGATCGTGCGAAAGCCGTTCAGCGAACGCCCTCCGGAACCCTCGCCCGATGTCTATCCGTCGCGGGAGGAGATTCGAGAGAACGCGCAATCGGATCTCATCGCAGTCATGATGGGCACGAACGACTACACCTGGCTGAAATCGCTGAGCAACGCCGCGCGGAAACGGATGCTGGCGGTCCGGCTGGCCCTCCACGCTTTCTGGAAGGAACACGGCCGCTATCCCTTCACCCTGGAGGAACTGGCGCCGGGATACCTCCGCAAGCTCCCGCGCGACCCCTTCGCGCCGACCGCTCCGATCGGTTATCTCCCGCAGGGGGAGAAGTTCGTCCTCTACAGCGTCGGGCCGGACGGAGTGGACGACGGGGGCGCGCCGATCCGCAACCCCGACAATCCGGAAGACGGCCCCGATTCCGAGCGCAGCCGCCGTCAGGTCCGTCCGGAGAGTCAGGGGGACATCGTCGCGGGCTATAATAGGATGTAAACCAACCCTGATAAGTGACCTCTATAGGATGATAGATCTACATGAATGGAATCGTGCTGGTCCTATCGCGCTGGCTGCACCAGATCTGCCTCGCCCTCTGGATCGGGGGGCTGCCCGTCATCGGGGCCATCGTCGCGCCCGTCGCCTTCCGGCGCGCCGGACTCGAAACCGAACAGGCCGGCAACGTCGTCGGGACCGTCTTCCTCCGGTTCAACGTCGTCTGCTACGTGGCGGGAGCCCTGATCCTGCTCTCCCAACTCATCGAATGGGGGCTCGTGCGGGAGGCGACCGCGCGATGGCGGAAGCTCGCCGGGCTGCGCCTGCTGATGACCGGGACGCTGGTCGGCCTGACCTTCTATCTCGGCCTCTCCGTCGCCCCGCAGATGTTCCGGGACCGCGCGGCGGGAGAGAAAGCCGCTTTCGATGCGGCGCATGACGATTACGCCACGCTCGCCAACGTGCAGCTCGCCCTCGCCGCCGGGGCCGCGTTCCTCACGGCGATGATGAGTCTCGGCGCGGCCCGTGCTACTTCGAAAGATTCGGTTGAACGGGAAGAGGAAGTCCGGCATTTATAGAACGGGACGTTCGCTTCCGTCGCGCCTGCCCCGGCAAAACCACTGAATCTTCCACTGAAACTTCAATCGAAGCCGCTGCGTCTAACCTTGAGTAAAGAAGGGGCGTTGGATGACCCCCGCCCCGATCCGTGACCGATGTTGCTACCCTCCCGCCGTATGCGCTTCCGCTTCCCGACAACCCGGCCCGTTCGCACGCCCCGTCTCGCCCCGGCGAACGACGGGGATT